>JBIKMK010000336.1:0-5186 GCA_044359315.1 Bryobacteraceae bacterium
AACTGCGCGTCGAGAAACGCCATCCAGCGCTCGTTCTCCAGAATGCGCGCATCCTCCACCAGCTTCAGCGCCGCCCGGCCCTCTTCATACTGCGCCATGCTGACGGCCAGTTGTTCGCGGGCCACTTCCAGATCCAGGCGCGCCACTTCGCGCAGCGACTCGGCGTTCTTCAAATCCTGATAAGCCCGCCGCGCCGTCAGGCTCACCCGGGATCGGGCCGCCGCCATCTCCAGTCGCAACCGGGCCGATTCCGTGGCGGCCTGCTCAGCGCGCGCCGGGGCGGCGGAGCCGGGCAGAATGGGCAACTGGAAGGAGACGCCGAGCTGGCCGTTGTGGCGCTGGAAGCGGCGGAAAAACTCGTCGTAGTTGTTGAACCGGGCAAACAAGCCATATTGCGCCACCAGGTCGATCCGCGGCAGCCGGGCGGCCTGATTGGCTTTGACATCCAGGCCAGCGGCTTGCATCTTCGATTGCAGCACCCGCAAGTCCTTTGACGCTTCCAGCGCTCCGCGTGCCACTTCGTCTTCAGAATCGGGCACCTTCAGCACCGGCCGCTCCTCCGCGATCGGCCGCACTTGATCGCCCGAGGGGAAGCCCAGCAACTGTCCCAGCACTTCTTCTTCAATGCCCGCCGCCCCTTCCAGCACACGCGCCCGGTGGCGCGCTTGGGCCAGCCGAGCGGCGGTGCGCTTGTTTTCCAGTTCCAACTCGCGCCCTTCCGCCACGCGGATACGCGTGATCTCGGCCATCTTCTCGATGCTCTCGGTCTGCCGCCGGGCCACTTCAGCGGCGCGCCGCAAACGGTCCGCCTCCAGATATTGCAGGGCTGTCCGCAGAGCGGCATCATCGCGCCGGGCCTGCGTCGAGATGCCCGCTCCCCGGGCCTGTTCCCGCACCTTGGCCACTTCGTAAGACCGTTGCCGGTTAAACAGAGACTGCGTGGCGTCGGCCCGGATCAAGCTGGGCGCGGAGCCTTCAATGCTCAGCGGAAAGCCATTGGTGTAGGCCAGGCCGCTGCCTACGATCAGCTTGGGGTGGAACGGGTCCCGCGCTTCCCGGATCGCCTGCTGCGCCTTTGCTTCGTCAAAGCGCGCCAGCAGCAGGTCCGGGTTCTGCTTCAGGGCCAGATCGACGGCTTGCTTCAGCGAGAGCGTGTGTACTTCGGCCGCCAGCATCGCGGCCACAACAAAGAAGGGGGTCACAATTCCAGTGATAGCGCGATTTGGGCCACGCCTGGAAGCGGCTAATCCAGGCGCTTGATCTTCAGGTTGCGAAACTCGATCTCGGAGCCGTGATTCTGGAGCGAGATAAACGACTCGCGCTCGGGCAGCACGGCACTGGCCGCGCCGGGCTGTGCCTTGCTCCTCATCTGGCGCAGCGCATCGGCCACCACCGGCAGCGACAAGTCAAAATCCAGCACCTCGACGCCATCCATCCAGTGCTCCACATGGCCGCCCTTGACGATAATCCGGGAGCGATGAAAGGCCCCGGGCTTTACTTCCACGCGGCGGTACGGAGCCAGAAACGAATAAAGCGACGCGGTCGCCCGCATCGGTGAGGAGCGCGCGTCCGGGTTGCCCAGGTCGTCGGCAATCTGATACTCCAGGCCGCGCGCCCGGGCGCTGAACTCCGGCTCACCCTTGCGCTGCCAGCGGTCGGTCCGTTGCACCAGATACTTCACGCCGGAATTGCCGCCTGCCGCCAGCCGCCACTCAAACTGCAAATCAAATGAGCCGTAGAGCGCGGTGGTCCGGAGGTCCTGGAAGCCCTGCGGATTGGGCCGCGCGCGCAGGCAACCGTTCTCAACGCTCCAACACGATTGCGGAAAAGCCAGACCGGTCACTTCCCGCCAACCCTCGGTGGTGGTGCCGTCAAACAGGAGACGCCAGCCGGCGGCGCGTTCGTCCGCGGTCAGCCGGTTCTCCAAGGACGATTGCGCCCCGGCGACACCCGCCAATAGCAGGCTCACCCCAGCCAGTCGAATCAATCGGTCCATCATTGCCGCTCTCTGCGTCATGCCCCAAGGGACGGCCTTAGCCAATCGCCCGGCGCGCCGCCTCCAGCGTCTCATCGACATCGTTGGCCGAATGCGCAGTCGACAAATACCAGCGTCCGTCCGGCAGCACCAGCACGCCCTCGTCCAGCAAGGCCAGCCCGAAATCGGAATAGAGCGCCGTGTTCGCCGCCAGTGTGTCGCGATACGTATGCGGCCGGGCTTCCATGAACGACAGGTGGAATACCGGCCCACCGCCGGTGGTCATCACCGGCAGTCCGGCCGCGCGCAGCACTTGTTCCAAGCCCAGGCGTAACCGCTCGCCCTGCTCCCAGAGGTGCCGGTAGGCGGCGCCTTCATTCCGAGCCAGTTCCAGGATGGTGGCCTTGGCGGCGGCCAATGCCACCGGATTGCCATTCAGCGTTCCGGCGTGGACCACCTGTCCCGCGGCGATGTGGCCCATGTATTGGCGCTTGCCCGCCAGCACGCTCAGCGGCAACCCGCCGCCGGCGGCCTTGGCGAAAGTTGCCAGGTCCGGCGTGATGCCGTAGTATTCCTGTGCTCCCCCCAGTGCCAAGCGGAATCCGGTGATCACTTCATCAAAGATCAGCAGCGCGCCATGCGCTTGGGTGATGTCCCGTAGGAATTGCAGGAACCCCGGGTCCGCCGCCACGCAGCCGCTATTGCACAGCAGCGGCTCGCAGACTACGGCGGCGATCTCGCTGCCACACTCGGCGAAAGCTCTGGTCACGGCCTCGCGATCATTCCACTCCACCGCCACCGTTTCATGGTTGGGCCGCTGGCCGAGGCCCACGGGAATCGGTTGTCCGCCAGAGGCCTCGATCTGCTGGCGCGTGGGCCGGTAACTAATCAGGACACTATCGTCCCAGCCATGATAGTGGCCTTCAAACTTCAGATACTTGGTGCGTCCCGTTGCGGCGCGTGCCAGGCGTAGCGCAACCTGGACGATCTCCGTGCCGCTGTTGGCAAAGGCCACCAGATCGGCACAGGGGATGTAGCGGCACAAAAGCTCCGCTACTTCAAACTCCAGGTCATGCTGCGCGCCAAACGTATGTCCCCGGCTCAACTGCGCGGCCACCGCCTGGTTGATGCACTCCGGCGCATGCCCCAGGATCAATGGCCCCCAGGCCAGCGTGTAGTCGAGATAGCGGTTGCCATCGACATCGGTAATCCGCGAGCCGTGGCCGCCCTCAAAGTAGAGCGGCGACGGGCGGGCCGAACGGCGCAGCGCCGTGGATACGCCGCCCGCCAGGGACTTCTGCGCCCGCTCATACCGGGCCAACGACCCCGGAATCTTGCGCCGCACCGATGCTTCGCGTTCCGTGGCGGTGACGCCACCGGGCAGAGCAGTAGGGACTTGAGGTAGAGAAGTCATCAGCAAGTTCGTCCGGCCTTCAGTGTATACCGAGGTCTCAGCCGCCCGGCCCTTGACTGCCCGATGCCCGGAAAGGCCGCGCTCCGGAGCCCTTTTTCGCCTCGCGCGCGGGCGAGCAAAGAAAGCTAGTAACAGCCAGACGCAGCTTGACATTATTGAATTATTGGCCAATACTAGGTATGTTGAGGGCAATCCTGCCTTCTCGCGAATCGGCTGAGCTAAGTACGCCGATTTGTCCCGCCTTCTTATGCCGCCGGCCACCTGAGGAGGTTGCCATGTTGGATCCCCACCTAAGGTCCACTGCGGCACTCCGCACCCTTCATCTTGGTCCGTGCCGTTCTCGCGGTGGCATGGCCGGGCAGTCTCTCGCAATCCGGCGGTCCAGCTAGCTGCATGGAAGCTTCCATTCAAGAAACGATGACCGGAACACCCAGCCAGATCGAATGGGCCACCCAGATCAAGCCGCGCGCAGGCGCGGAATTCGACCGCGTCGCCGCCGCTTTGCAAACCGTAGCCGACCGCCAGAGTGAACCGGCGCGCGAGGATACCCTCCGGCTGATCAGCATTCTGGGCGAAAAGCGCGGCGAAGTGATGGCGCGCACGGAGGCCGGCTACTTTATTGCGCATTGGCAGGAACTGGGTGGGCGCGTGCAGGGCTTGCTGATCGCCGATCCGCGCTATCTCGTCATCAAGACCGATCAGCGTGCCCGACAGGCGGCACGGAAACTGGAGCGGGCATGACTCAACTAACGCTGAAGCTGACGATGAAGGAAATGGAGCTGTTGGCCGCCTTAGCGTCCGATCAACTGTTCCGGCGGGAGTTCATCGACCCGAAGTTTCCCGGCCATAAGGGCAATTCCGGCGACATCGCCCTGGGTAAGGGTTTAGTGTCGCGCCTGAGGACGCTAATGAATCCCGATGCGGCAAAAAAGGGCTTGCCCGCCCGAGCCGCCCAATGAAGTTATCCGGCGATCTGTTGGCTTTGAATGGAGGTTCTGATGCCGTTTGAGGATTTCTCTCCCCGTCTGTTCACCGCGGCGGCCATGCGGGAGCATGCGCCCATCAAGTCCGGTGTCTACGGCATCTCCACTGCTCGCCAGTGGCTCTACATCGGTGAGACCGACAACATCCAGGAGACCTTGCTGGAGCACCTGAAAGATCTGCATCGCGTCGAAGCCCGGAAGAAGCCCACCGGCTTTGCTTTCGAGGTTTGCGCCCGGGCCGATCGTCCGGAGCGCCAGAACCGGTTGGTCATGGAATACGAACCGGCCATCAATCGTGGCGGGACGTGGCCGCAATGAGCACCAAGGCAGTCCTGGCCGCAAAGGCTCTTCCGGTTGTTAGCACCAAGATGCAGTTCAGCCTGGCGGGCTTTACCCAGGTGGACGGGTCACGGGTGTTCGCGTTTGAAGGACTGGCCGGTGACCGGACGCGCCACTCGTTCACGGTGAAGGCCAATCTAGCGTTGGCGCGCCAGTATCGCATTCCGCTCCAGGATCTGCCGCTGCTGTGCCGCGCGCTGCTGGACGGTTGTGAGCCCGGTGGCCCCATCCAGGCTTTCACTTACTCAGAGGCGCAGATGCGCCAACATGCGGACAATGCCGCCTCACTGAAGCAGGCCGCTCGGCGGCGCGTGCCGCCCCGTCCCAACCACAACGCCACCCCTTCCACCTGGCCCATGCCGGCCTCCACGGAGATCGCCTAGATCATGGATCACCGCATGGAGGCTGTCCCCGACGTTGACCCGAAGCGTTGGGCGGAATGGTTAGCGAAGGGCAAACAGATTGATCGGCGCGC
>JBIKMK010000337.1:0-5181 GCA_044359315.1 Bryobacteraceae bacterium
TGGGGGAAGGTGGCTGTCCGGCAACTACAAGGGCGACTGATTGGTTCCGGCCGCCCTTGACGCTGCTGGCTATTTAGGCTCCGTCCGCGTTAGTTGGCGCGGATGGGGAAGCCGCCCACATCGAAGCGGACCGGGTTGGTGATCGTGTTGTCCCATTCCACGGTGGCCGTCGCGCGGGTACAGAACAGTTCCTGCAGGCCTGTGTTGGGATTCAGTTTCTTACAGCACTTGGTGATCGACTTGGCGTCGGCGCGCAGAACGAACGTGATGTCCACCGGCTGGGCGGAAGTAAAGGACCCCTGGTTGAGGGTGATGGTCTGCTTGGGGCCGGAAATCAGTGGGAACAACGATGAGGATGGGTAGCGGAACTCGTTCTTCCAAATCCGGAAGAGGTTCTTCCAAATCAAGAATTTAGATTGTGATGACGCGATTTGATTCAGGGGTGGAATTCGTGTATTCTGGCCATAATTTCACTTTGCCAGAATTGGCAATTCGATTGCTCTGATTCGGCCGAGTTGGTGCAAGTTCATGCGGGGTCTGCAGGCACAATTCGCGGGTGCGCTGGTCATCATTCTGACGGTGGCCGCAGTGGCTTGTGCGCTCGTTAACTTTCAGCAGACCACCAAATTCCGATTGCCGGAGGATGGTGCGGCGTGGGTGGAACGCACGCTTCCCGGGGGCGGACTTCGCGTGGAAGCCCTTCATGTGGAAGTCGATGGGCCTGCGTATCGGGCGGGCATCCGCAAGGGCGATGTCCTTCTGAAAATCGCTGAAGCGCCGGTAGTGGAAGCCAGCGACGTGATGAAGTTGCTGGTGCGGATCTCAGCCTGGCAGACCGCCGAGTACCGGCTGCGCCGAGGCGATGTCGAAATCCCCGCCAAAGTGATTGTCGCGGAGCGCGTCGTTGACTTTTCCCTGTACTACCAGTACGCCGTGGGTGTGGCATATCTGGCCATCGGTGTGTTCGTTTGGTTCCGCCGGTCGCGCGCGCCGAAGGGAACGCACTTCTTCATCCTTTGCCTGGCGTCTTTTGTTTTCTCGACGTTCCACTTCACCGGCAAGCTGAACACCTTTGACAAGCTGATCTATTGGGGCAACCTGACGGCGGGATTGTTTGCACCCACGATCTTCCTGCACTTCTGCCTGACTTTTCCTGAACCGTCGCGCCGCTTCTCCGGCTGGCTGATCCGCACGCTGATCTACCTGCCGGCTTCGGTGGGCCTGCTGTTTGTCTTCGCGGTGGCCACCGGCGCACTCCGGATGCCGATGCCGTTAGGCGAGCTGGCCTGGATTCTCAATCGGACGTGGCTACCCTTGCTTTCCGCCGCATATCTGGCGGGTGGCGTAGTTTTGTCACTCCGGTTGCGCCACGCGGAGGACCAGGTGCTACGGCAACAGCTGAAGTGGCTGCGCAATGGGGCGATCCTGGGGGCCTTGCCTTTTACGGTGCTCTATGTTGTTCCGTATACTCTGGGCGCGGTACCGGGTCCGCTGGCCAAGTTGGCGGTTTTGAGCTTGGGCTTCATTCCGCTCACTTGGGCTTACGCCATCATCCGCTACCGGCTGATGGACGTGGACGTGATTTTCCAGCAGGGCTATGTGTACACGCTGGCCACGCTGGCGGTGCTGGCCGTGATGTATGGGCTGGTGTTCTCCTTTGGCAAGGTGGATGAGCTGAGCACGAGTGCGGTGGTCATTTTGGTGGTGATTGCGACGTTTGTGTTCCAACCCATCCGGAACTACCTGCAAGAGGTGCTGGACCGGCATCTTTTCTATCGCCACAGTTACGACTACCGGATGACGCTGATCGAGTTTGCACAGGAGTTGAGTTCGGAGACGAACATCGACCAGATGCTGCGCCAGGTCTCGGACCGTCTCCAGCAGACCTTGTCGGTGGCCCGGGTGGGCTTCTTTTTGGCCGACGGCCCCCGGTGGCCGGAGTTTCTTCCCGCCGAATTTGACCGGCCCTACCTGTTTTTTGAATCCGCGCGCCGTGCGGGAGGCGAAGTATCGGCGTTGGATTATACGTACTATCTGCCGTGCCGGGTGCGGGGCAAGGTGATCGCCTGGTTTGGTGTCAGCCGGACGGACAAGGGCGACTATCTGTCGTCCGATGACGTGCAGCTGTTGACTACGCTGTCCGGCTATGTGGGCATTGCGATCGAGAATGCACGCCTCTACCAGTCGCTGGAAAGCAAAGCGAGCGAGTACGAGCGGCTGAAGGAGTTCAGCGAGAACATCGTTGAGTCGATCAATGTGGGTATTCTCGCAGCCGACCTGACGGGTCGCGTGGAGAGCTGGAATTCGCGCATGGAGGACTTGACCGGGGTGGCGCGCGAGTCCGCCATCGGGCAACCGCTGCGCGCCCTGCTGCCGCGGGAACTGCTGGACCGGATCGCCACCGTTCCTTCCGGCACCGGCGTGCACCATTTGGACAAGGTGCGCCTGGGGACCTGGCAAGGCGGGCGGGATGCGACGTTGAATATCGCGGTGGCGCCGCTGGTGTCCAAGGATAGTGAGGAGATCGGGCGGCTGATCATTTTTGACGACATCACCGACCGCAGCGAACTGGAGCGGCGGCTGGTGCAGGCCGACAAGTTGAGCTCGATTGGGCTGCTGGCGGCGGGCGTGGCGCATGAGGTAAACACGCCCTTGGCGGTGATCTCCACTTATGCCCAGATGCTGGCCAAGCAGGTATCGGGTGACCTGCCGAAGACGGCCCTGCTGGAAAAGATTGCGAAGCAGACGTTCCGCGCCAGTGAGATCGTCAATTCTCTGTTGAATTTCTCCCGCACCGGCCCGACTGAGCTGACTGATCTGGACCTGGCGAAGGTGATGCGCGAGGTGCTTTCTCTGATTGGCCACCAGTTGGACCAAACCCAGATTGTGACGCGGCTGGAAGTGCAGCCCGATCTGCCGGCCATCCGCGGCAACTCCGGCAAATTGCAGCAGGTGTTTCTGAACCTGTTTCTGAATGCCCGTGACGCGATGGAGGCGGGCGGGCGGTTGTCGATTGAAGCGTGGGCGGAAAGCGGCACGGTCCGCATTGATGTGCAGGACACCGGCGTCGGGATGCCGCTGCATGTCGCGCAGAGGGTGTTTGACCCGTTCTTCACCACCAAGGGAGCCAAGAAAGGAACCGGCCTGGGACTGTCGGTGACTTACGGCATTGTTGAGGAGCATGGCGGCACCATTGAGGTGGAGAGCCGTCCGGGCGATGGAACCCTCTTCCGGCTGATGTTCCCCCAGGCCCGCCCCGGCGCGGCCACCTCCCAGGCGGGCACCAGCAAAGTGAACGCCTGAGCCGGAGGCGCCCTGACCCGTTCCGCCGCGGTCCGGAATGTTTGCAACGAATCACCCCGCCTGACCACTTGATAGAGTGGCTATTAGACAGCGAATGCCTGAATTTCAACGATTGCCGCGCGTACTGGTCATTGATGACGAGGAAGACATCCGAGACAGCCTGGAAGCGCTGCTAACGCTTGAAGGCTTTCAAGTAGAACTGGCCTTTAATGGCACCGAAGGTCTCCAGCGGTTGGAGCGGGCCAACTATGACCTGGTGCTGCTGGACCTGATGATGCCGGACCGGTCGGGCCTGGAAGTGATCCAGGAGATTCGCCAGCGCGATGCCGATACGCCGGTGTTTCTGATCACCGCCTATGGTTCGGTGGAAGTGGCCGTGCAGGCGATCAAGGCGGGGGCCAACGACTACTTTTCCAAGCCCTGGGACAATGAGAAGCTGATCATCGAGATCCGCCGCATGATCGATGCGGCGCGGCTGGAGCGCGAGAACCGGCAACTGAAGCAGGCACTGAAGCAGCGCTATCAGTTCCAGAACATCGTGGGCAAAAGCGAGCGGATGGCGAAGGTGCTGGACCTGATCGCGCAAGTGGCGCCCAGCCGGTCCACCATTCTGGTGACGGGCGAAACGGGCACCGGCAAGGAGAGCATCGCCAAGGCGATCCACGCCAATTCGCCGCGCGGGGAGCAGATGTTTATCACCGTCAGCTCTGGCTCACTCCCGCCGGAACTGCTGGAGTCGTCTCTGTTTGGGCATGTCCAAGGGGCGTTTGCCGGAGCCACGGCGGCGCGTCAAGGGGCGATTGAGGCGGCCCACCGGGGGACGCTGTACCTGGATGAAATCGCCACCCTCTCGATGGAGACGCAGACCAAGCTGATGCGGCTGCTGCAGGAGAAGGAGTATTCGCCGATTGGGTCGACCGAGTCGATCAAGGCGGATGTCCGCTTATTGGCGGCCTCCACGCACGATCTGCGCAAGATGGTGGAAGAAGGGCGGTTCCGTGAGGATCTCTATTACCGCCTGAATGTCATCAACATCGCCTTGCCCGCCTTGCGCGACCGCAAGGAAGACATTCCGGCGCTGATTGAGCATTTCTTTGGCGTCTACTGCCGCGAGAATGAGAAGTTTCTGGATGCGCAAGGCCATAGCCCGCTCCGGTTTGATTCCGATGCCATGCAGATCCTGATGGACCATGCCTGGCCGGGCAATGTGCGGGAACTGGAGAATGTGGTGGAGCGGGCGGTGGTGCTGGCCTCTTCGGAATCGCCCGGGGCGGAGGTGCTGCCCGATCATCTGCTGCATGCCGGCGGGCTGAAGATCCGCCGCGATGAAGGGGGCAATGTCGCCGCCGACGCGAGCCTGTTTGAACTGGTGGCGGACTTTGAACGCCACCGGATCATGGAGCAGCTCGAGAAATGCAACTGGAGCCAGACGGAAGCGGCGCAGGTGCTGCAGATTCCGTTGTCCACCTTGAATCAGAAGATCAAGCGCTTGGGCATTGATGTGAAGAAGCGGGGAGCTTAACCATGATGATGGCCAAGAAGAGCGGGTCCCGGCTGAAGTGGTGGTTGCTGGCGTCAGCCGTTGTGTTGGCGGTGGGCGCCGGTTGGGCGTACTGGCAGTTCTCCGGCAAGACCTACCGGATCCGCGTGGCCGCCGACCCTGGGGTGCGGGCGCGCGACGGCTGGGAGGCGCGGATCCGCGGCGATGTCGAGGGAGCTTCGGCGATCTTTGGCCGGGATTTCCGGATCCGGTTCAAGGTGGTGGATGTTGTTCCCTGGAGCCCGCTGAATGCCGCGCCGCGTCTCGATGCCCGCCGTCTGCAATTGAAGGAGCAAGTATCGGGCGAGGGCGTGGACCTGGTGCTGGGGGTGACGGCC
>JBIKMK010000338.1:0-5174 GCA_044359315.1 Bryobacteraceae bacterium
GTGGATAAGCGTGTGGTGGCCATTGTGCCGCTGGTGATCGACATGCTGAACCTGGAGAAGTCGTTTGTCCATCACTGGCGGGCTTACGGCTTTTGGGCGCCCGCGGTGGGTGACTACGTCAACAAGGACCTGATGTCCTGGATGGGCACGCCGCAGTATCGGGCCTTGATGAAGATCGAGGAGCCCTATGAGTACCGCGACCGTCTCACGATGCCCAAGTTCATCGTCAACGCGGCGGGTGACCAGTTCTTTCTGCCGGACTCGTCGCAGTTTTACTGGGATGATCTGAGTGGAGAAAAGCACCTGCGCTATGTGCCCAACGCCGACCATTCGCTGCGCGGCAGTGACGCCGCCGCTTCGATGGGGGCCTTCTACGACATGGTGCTGGCGGGACGGCCGCGGCCCAAGTATTCCTGGAAGATCGAGGGCGACCAGATCACGGTGGACTGCGCCGATCAGCCGACCGAAGTGAAGCTGTGGCAGGCCACCAACGAGAAGGCGCGCGACTTCCGTCTGATGACAATCGGCCCGGCCTACAAGGCCACCACACTGCAACCGGTGGGCGGCGGGAAGTATGTGGCCAAGCTGACGGCTCCCGAAAAAGGCTTCACCGCTTCATTTGTAGAACTGACCTTTCCGAGCGGCATGAAGTATCCGTTGAAAGTGACCACCGGGGTCAAAGTGATGCCGGACACCTATCCGTTCGCCGCACCCAACATGCGCGGCGCCGGGAATTAGCCGCACTTGTAGCCCCAAGCTAACGCATGGGGCCGGGCGCAACTAAGAAGCGCCATCGCGAAATAACTTACGGCGTCGTGTCCTCTTTGGCCTGCGCCGCCTCAATCTTGAAGCCTACTTTGCCGTAGGGCGAATCGGATTGCACGATCGACAAGATGCCCGATATCTCCACCGGCTTGGCGAACGTCACTCGCGCCGCGCCGGAAGTCATCTGCACAAAGACAATCTGGTTGGCTGGTGGAGGCGGCGTGTGGACGCACATGCCCGCCTCCGGTACCAGCAGAAACTCATCCGCCGATTCGTTCTCATCCGCAAACGGCACCATGTAGCCGGTTAACCGAACAGCTCCGCCCTCCATCCGCTTCAAGGCGGCTGACAGATCGCCGGAGCGGGTGTTCAAACCACGCAATAGAGACCATTCAACCGGTCGATAGATCGATGGCTCATCCTTCTTCGGTTCCGCTGCCGTGTCCGGCGGCGGCGCGGGCCGCGTCTCGGCGATGGGTTTGGGTGCCGGTGAAGCTTCTTCCACCAGTTTGTAGCGCGGCTGGCAGGCGGCAAGCAGCATCAAGAGGCCAACCACCAGCGCGCGCGTGCGATCGGCGGCTCGTCCCGGCACTGATGCTCCCTCACCCATGCAACCAGCTTACCGGGCGCCAGTGCCGTCTGCCCGGCGAATCGCTGGAACTATTGCGCCACCGCACTCACCACCATGCTGGTGGCGGCATCGGTGTAGTTCGGAATATCGGCCAAAATCTCGCCGCCGTGCTGCCCCAACATGGCACCCAATGCCGCCTCGTCCTGGAACAAGAGCTGAGCAATACAAGCGTAAGGCGACGGCCCGCCACCCAGCGACGACACGCACCGGTCCACCGCCAGCGAAATCAAGCCCAACGGCTTGCCCAGCCGCTCCACCATCGGTGTATGGGTGGAAAGGTAGTAATCCCAGTCGAAACGGGAGCTGGCCGAATAAAGAACGGTAACGCGGATCATCGCGCCATTATACGCAACTGCCCATGGCCACCGCGCCAGCGGGAGGCTTACTTGATCTCCGCGCTGGTGGCCGTTGCCGGCTCCGCCGCATAGTTCTGCCGGATCACCAGTGTCTGGTCACTAAAAAAGGTCCGCGTGCCGGTGGAGTTGAACGCCACCGGATTGGCGTTGATGGTATACCCGCCCGGTCCGCCCGTCAGCGTGATCTTGTAGCCCTGTTTCTCGCCGCTGGCCAGATCTCCCGGAATCAGGTCCGCCCCTGATGGGCTGGGGCTGCCGGAAGCCGGTGGGCCCAGTTCCGTCAGCGCCGTGGCGAACTTGCCGAACTGCGAATAGTACTGCGTTTGCGATTGATGAATGGCGACAATATGCCGGATCGCCGCCATCTCCTGCGCCTGCATGCGGGCGCGGTTGAGTTTGGGTACGGCGATGGCCGCGATGATCAAGATGATCGCGATCACGATCAGCAGTTCGACCAGGCTGAAACCGCGGGCGCGGCGGCGTTGACGATTGAGCATATATCTCCTTGCGATGCCTCTTGGACGGGCACCAACCCTATACTGTATGACGACCGGAAGGCGCCGTGCGTGCAGACACTGACGGAACCCCGCGCCGGAACACGGGCAAAACGTTGGCGGCTCAGCGGGAATAGTTGGGACCGCTCCCGGTATTCTCTCAAAGGCGTCGTCCATCCTTCCCGGGGGCGGTCCTGGCTAGGAGAACAATGACGACCAAGCGGCTGGAGCACAAGCATTCTCTCGGTAAGCGGTGGACGCACTGGGTGAACTTTCCCGTGCTGATGGTGATGATCTGGAGCGGCTTGCTCATCTACTGGGCCAACGACGTCTACGAAGTCAACCTGGGTCCAGCCTCGTTCCATTTCTTCCCCGACGCGGTCTACCGGGCCTTCAACCTGGATCACCGGCTTTCTGAAGGCATGGCGGTCCATGTTCTGTTCATGTGGCTGTTTGCGATCAACGGGGTGCTGTACGTTCTCTACACGGCGATCTCGGGCGAATGGCGGGATCTGGTGCCGCAGAAGGGCTCGTTTGGCGATGCGCTCCAGGTGATGCTGTACGATCTCGGTCTGCGCAAGCAGTTGCCGCCCCAAGGCAAGTACAACGCGGCCCAGCGGGTGACGTATTCGGCCATCATCGTGATGGGCCTGGGGAGCCTGATCACCGGTCTGGCCATCTACAAGCCGATCCAGGTGGCATGGCTGACTGAAGGGTTGGGCGGCTACACCTGGGCCCGCGCGGAGCATTTCGCGCTCACCCTGGGGTATCTGGGATTCTTTGTCATCCATATTGCGCAGGTGCTTCGCGCCGGTTGGGGCAACTTCCAATCCATGGTGACGGGAGTGGAACTGGTGGAAGCCAAGCTGGCGGCCAAGGAGACGGTCCATGAATAACGGAACTTTACCGCCCTCGACACCGGAGCAGGAGCTGGCCAAGCGCACGCGGCGCGGCTTCCTGGGCTTGGGTCTCGGAGCGGCGGCGGCCGCCGGAGGCTGGCAGTGGCTGTGGTCCCAGCCGCAGGAAGGTGGCATCCCGGTTCCGCTGCGGAGCGTATTGGACGCCAACGCCCGCCTCAACCAGAACTTGTTGTTCCGCGATGCCCATCTGGCACCGGAGTTTCCACCGGAGCGCATCCAAGCCATCCGTGCCAATGGCGACTTCGGCCTGGAAGGTGCCCTCGACGCTGATGCCTGGCGTCTCGCCCTGACACCCTTACGCGGCGCGGCTCCCCTGCAATTGACGATGGCGGACCTGAAGAAGCTGAACAAACTCGAGTACACCGCGGAGTTCAAGTGCATCGAAGGCTGGAGCTCCATTGTCCGCTGGGGCGGCGTCCGCTTCCGGGACTTTGTGTCTCTGTACGCGCCGGGTGCCGAGAAGGCCGCCTACGTCAGCCTGACCACGCCGGACAAGGAGTATTTTGTCGGTGTCGACATGGCCAGCATGCTGCACCCGCAAACGATGCTCTGCTTTGAGCAGAACGGCCAGCCGCTGGAACTGGCCCACGGCGCACCGCTGCGGCTGGTGATCCCGGTGAAGTACGGCATCAAGAACATCAAGCGGATCGGCACCATCTCCTTCAGCGACCAGGCGCCCCCGGACTACTGGGCCGAAGAAGGTTACGATTATTACGCCGGCCTGTAGGCGCTGGCTGATGTGGTATCCGTCATGAGGTGCACTATGCTGCTCTCTTTGAGGCTCCACTGCTGGAGCGGATCCGCCCATGACGCTGCCGGGTTTGCGCTGGTACATCATTGGACTGGTCTTCTTCGCCACGCTGATCAACTTCATTGACCGGCTGACCGTCTCGGTGCTCGCTCCCGTGATTGTCCGGGACCTGGGATTGTCGAACCAGCAGTTTGCGCAGATCGCCACCTGGTTTCTGGCAGCCTATTCCGTCAGCCAGGCGCTTTCCGGGCGTCTTTACGACCGCCTGGGCATCAAGCGCGGCTTCACTTGGTCCATCATCGTCTGGTCGCTGGCGGCCATGGCGCACGCCTTTGCGCGATCCGCCCTCAGCCTGAGCATCTGCCGGTTTCTCTTGGGTGCAGGTGAGGCCGGTAACTGGCCCGGAGCGGCCAAGGTGGCGGGAGAATGGTTTCCCGCCTCGGAACGCCCGTTGGCCATGGCCATCTTCAACAGCGGTGCCGCGCTGGGCAGTGTCCTTGCCCCGCCGCTGATCATCTTCCTGCAATTGCGGTTCGGCTGGCAGATGACCTTTCTGGTCACTGGCTCCCTGGGCTTTCTCTGGCTGCTGGTTTGGCTGTGGGCCTATCAACCGCCCGCGGAGCACCGGTGGCGGTCTCCCTCAGAGCCCTACGGCGGAGCGGAAGCGGCCTCGACGCCGCGCTGGACCTATGCCCAGCTGTTCCGCACCCGCGAAACCTGGGCCATCGTCCTGGCCCGCCTGTTGACGGACCCGGTCTGGTGGCTCTACATCACCTGGCTGCCCCTCTACCTCAGCCGCGTCCACGGACTGAACCTCCAGCAGATCGCCTGGGTGGCCCCCGTCCCGTTTCTCGCCGCCGACGCCGGCAGCTTGCTGGGCGGAGGCGCCGCGCTGTGGCTGGTGAAACGCGGCTGGAGCATCGACCGTGCCCGCAAGGCCGTCATCCTCGCCTCCGCCGCACTGATGTCCGTCGGGCTGGCCGCCGGTCAAGTGAAGGATGCCGTGTCCGCCGTCGTGCTGATCTCGACGGTCACCTTCGGGTTCCAAGCCTGGATCAACAACGTCCAAACACTCCCCAGCGACTACTTTCCCGCCTCCTCCGTCGCCTCCGTAGCCGGCCTCGGCGGCTTGGGCGCGGGCATCGGCGCCATGGTCTTCACCCTCTCCACCGGCTGGGTAGTGGACCATTTAGGCTACACCCCCATCCTGCTGACAGCAGGCGTCCTGCCAGTCATCGGCACCGCCCTGCTGCTAGC
>JBIKMK010000339.1:0-5159 GCA_044359315.1 Bryobacteraceae bacterium
CCGGGGATGGCGCGGATCTTGGCCGCCAGGCTTTCCGCCAGTTCATGAATGGCCCGCAGATTGGAGCCGCTTACCTGCAGGTCAATGGGCGTGGGCTGTCCTTGGCTCAAGATGGCGTCCACCAAGCCGCCTTGTAGCAGGAAGACGCTCAACTCCGGCATTTCGGCGGCGATGCGGCGGCGCAGGCGCGGCAGCAGGTCATCGGTTGGCGTGGCATGGCCATCCTTCAAGCTGACTTGCAGGAAGCCGGAATCCTGGCCGGAGTTGGTGGTGTAGAGAGCCGAAAAGTCCTGGTTGACGCCCAGATTGGAGACCACTGCATCAATCTCGTGCTCAGGGATTTCGCTGCGGATCAGCTGTTCCAGCCGCGCGGTTGCTTCCTCCATCGCTTCCAGCCGCGTGCCCGAAGGGGCTTTGATATTGGCCAGGATCTGCCCGGAATCGATGCGTGGGAAGAAGGCGAATTGCAGCCACGGCCAAGCCAGCAAGCCCAGGCCCGGAATCAGCAGGCAGAGCACCGCCGTGCGCCAGGGGCTGAGCAGTGCCTGATGAACGTGGCGGCCATAGAAGTTGGTGAACGCCGTAAAGCCGCGATCGAAGGCCTTTAGGAAGCTGCCGTGCTGCGCCGTGCCTTCCGGCGTGTGGGCCTTTAGAAAGCGGGCGGCGAACAAGGGCACGACCGTCATCGCCACTACATAGGAGGCCAGCAACGACAGGACCACCGCCAGTGCCAGCGCGCTGAATAAGTACTTGCTGACGCCAACCAGGAAGGTGACGGGGAAGAAGACGACGGCCGTGGTGAGTGTGGCGGCCAACACGGGCAACGCGACCTCGCGTCCACCTTCGATGGCGGCCAACTCCGGCACTTTGCCCATCTCCAGGTGCCGGACAATGTTCTCGAGTACCACGACGGAGTTGTCGATCAGCCGGGAGAAGGCCAGGGCGAGCCCGCCCAGGATCATGGTGTTCACCGAGGATCCACTGGCCGCCAGCACGACGAAGGTGGCTAGTGCCGAAAGTGGAATCGACAACAAGACCGCCGTCGTGGCCCGCAGGCTGCCGAGGAAGATCAGGATCATCAACGCCGTCAAAATCAGGCCCAGGCCACCTTCCTGCAGCAGGTTGCGGATGGCCTTCTTGACGAACTCTGATTGATCGAAGACCACCTTGGCTTCCAGCGACGGCGGGATGTCGACCAAGTGCGAGGCCGCGGCTCGCGTACCATCGACGACGGCGATGGTGTTGGAGTCACCGCCTTGTTTGAGCACCGGCAGGTAGACCGATCGCTGACCGTCGATGCGGACCACATTCATCTGGATCGCTTGAGCGTCTCGCGCCTGGCCCACATCACGCACATGCACGGTGGCTCCGGCGGCGGTCTTCAAGGGCAGATCATCCACCTCCGTGATGGCGTCGGCCAGATTGTTGATGCCCAGGCTATAGTTCCGAGTGCCTAAGCGCAGCTCGCCCGACGGGAGCACGACGTTGCTCTCATTGACGGCGCGGACCACGTCCATGGGGCTCATCTGATAGGCGGCCAGTTTGGCTGGATCAACATAGACCATGATCTGCCGCGTCTTGCCACCGAATGGTTGCGGGGCCGAAGCGCCGGGTACGGTGGCAATCTGGTTGCGGATGTTATAGAGCGCCAGATCGCGGAGCGCGGTTTCGTCCAGGCCTTCGCCCTTCAGCGTGACTAGGCATACGGGGAGACTGGAGGCGTCGAACTTGAGCACAATGGGCGGCAGCGTGCCAGGTGGCAGGCGGCGCAGATTAGCCATGGCCAGGCTGGAGATGGCCGAGACGGCGGCGTCGGCGTTCGTGCCGGGCCGGAAGTGGATCTTGATGAGACTGGCACCCGTGAGCGAGCGGGATTCGATGTGGTCAATGTTGGAGGCGAGCGTGAAGAAGCGTTCGTAGCGGGCGGTGATCGAAGTCTCAATTTCCCCGGGCGGCATGCCGCTATAAAAAGTGGCGACAACCACGACGGGGATGTCGATCTGGGGGAACAAGTCCACCGGCATCCGCACCAGTGACACCGCACCGACGACGGCGATGATGAGGCAGGCGACCACGACGAAGTAAGGGTTGCGGACCGAGAACCGCGACATGCGCTTACTGCGCCTCCGGTAGCCTTGGCAACGCTGCCCCCGGCGGCTTCGGCAACTGTGCGGTGACGGTCTGGCCAGCCTTCACTGGTGTGGCCGAGGCGGTGATGACGATCTCCCCTTCGCGGACGCCGTCGAGCAACTGCACGCGTTGGGCGGTTTCCAAGCCGGGGCGCACGGCGCGTTCTTCGACGACTCCCTGGGCGTTCACCACCAGCACCGATGACTTGCCGTCGCGTTCTCGCACGGCTTGCACGGGCACCGTCAGGGCGTGCGGCGCTTGGGCGGTCGGGAGGGTGACTTCCGCCATCATCCCCGGTTTCAGTGACCGCCCCGGGTTAGGCAGATCGATCTGCGTCTCCATCGAGCGGGAAGCCGCGTTGATGGTGCCCGTAAAGCGGGCTACCCGGCCCGTGACGCTTTGCCCCGCGGTGGCGATAGTGCAAGTTAACGGTGTGCCTGCGCGAATCGTACCCACCAGGGTTTCCGGCACCGGGACCACCAGTCGAAGCCGGTCGACTTCCGCCAGCCGGACCACGGGCCGGGCCTGGCTTTGGGAAGCCGTTCCGGCCTGGATCATTGCGCCCTGGTCGGCGAAGCGTTGCGAGATGACGCCGGCGAAGGGTGCGGTGATGGTGAGGTAAGCGCCCATCGCCTCCACCCGGGCCAGCGCGGAATGGGCGATGGCCACTTGCTGTTCCACGGCGGCCAGATTGCCCTTCAGCGCGGCCGCTTGCGCTTGCGCCTCGTCGAGAAGGGCGCGGGCGTCATCGATCTCCTGTTTGGCGATCAGGTTGGGCCTCGCGCGGGAGACGTTGTCCAAACGCTGGAAGCGGCCTTCGCGCAAACGGACGGTGGCTTGGGCGCGCGCCAGATCGCCTTTGGCCCGTTCAATATCGAGCAACGCCCGCTTCTCTGAAGCGGCGGCTTGGGCCCGCTCCTGCTCCTGCTCCGGAGCTTCCAGCCGCGCGATCACTTGCCCTGCTTGCACCGTGTCGCCAATGTCCACCAGGACGGCGCTTAAGTACCCGGCCACTTTGGCGTGCAAGTCCACTTCGCGGTAGGCGCGGAGTTCGCCCGCCACCTGGATGGAGTTCGACAGGTCCACCACTTCAGCGCGCGCCGCCTGCACCACCAGTGGGCCGGGGGGCACCGTGGGCACGGCTTCGCGGCGGCACGCAGCCAGTCCGAACAGCGCGATGCAAATCAAGCTTCGACAGAGCAAACCACAGCTTACCCTAGTCGTCACGCCGGCACACCGGCGGCGCTGGCGTTGCCGGAAGGAACGGGCAAGACCCTACAATGAAGCTATGCATAGCCCGCTCACGATTGCCGGACGCGAGTTCCGGTCCCGCCTGATGATTGGCACCGGCAAGTACCGCAGCTTTCCGGAAATGGCCCGTTGCCATGCCGCCAGCGGTGCAGAAGTGGTGACAGTGGCCGTGCGGCGCGTGAACCTGGACGACAAGTCGAAGGAGTCGCTGCTCGACTACATTGACCGCTCAAACTACTTCATCCTGCCCAACACGGCTGCTTGCTACACGGCCGAAGAAGCGATTCGCACGGCGCGGTTGGCGCGTGAGGCGCTGGAGACGGACTGGGTGAAGCTCGAAGTGATCGGCGACCAACAGACGCTCTACCCCGACAACGAAGGCCTCATCGAGGCCACACGCGTGTTGGCCAAGGAAGGCTTTATTGTGCTGCCTTACACGTCTGACGATCTGATCGTGGCGCGTAAACTGATCGACGCCGGGGCGGCGGCGGTGATGCCGATGGGAGCTCCGATTGGTAGCGGCCTGGGCATCCAGAACACGGCCAACTTGCGCATCATTCGGGAGCTGATCACTTCCGTGCCGCTGATCGTTGATGCGGGAGTCGGTACGGCCTCGGATGCGGCGATTGCGATGGAGTTGGGCTACGACGGTGTGTTGTTGAATACGGCCGTAGCCGAAGCGGAAGATTCTGAGGCGATGGCGCGGGCGATGGGATTGGCCGTGGAAGCTGGAAGGCTGGCCTATCAGGCCGGGCGGATGCCACGGCGGTTGTACGCTTCGGCGTCGAGCCCGATGACGGGTGTGGTGCGGTAGCTCTCGGCCCTCTTCACGTCTGCCTTGAAAACAAAAGAGCGCCGCTCAAGGGCGGCGCTCCGGCAACTGCTTCTGAGGCGTAGAGAGCTTACTTGGTCGCCTTCGACGTCGCCTCGATGTCGAGCGTGACTGCTACTTCATCCGACACCACCACGCCGCCGCCGTCCATAGACTTGCTCCAGTTGACGCCGAAATCCTTGCGGTTGATCTTGGTGGTGATCTGCGCGCCGATGCGGCTGGAGCCGTTGGGGCCGGGGAGAGGGTTTGAGATTTCCGCGTCCAGCACGACGGGCTTGGTGACACCGTGCAGGGTCAGGTTGCCGGCTACCTTTACCTTGTCGCCTTCCTTCCACCACTTGGTGCTTTCAAAGGTCAGCTTGGGGAACTTTTCCACGTCGAAAAAGTCGGGGCTCTTCAAGTGGCCGTCACGCTTCGGTTGGCCGGTGTTGATGGCCGCGACATCCACGGTCGCGTTGACTTTGCTGGCGGCCAGGTTCTTGGGGTCGAAAACCGCCGTGCCGGACACTTGGCCCAGCGAACCGCGGACCTTGGACACCATCATGTGGGTAACGGAAAACTGGGCGGCTGAATGCGCACCATCAATGTCATAGCTGGTCTGGCCGAAGGCCGCAAGGGCGGCAAGGGGGAAAAAGAGTAGCTTCTTCATGGGGTATCTCCTATTTGTAGACGTAGATTGGGGTGATTAGGTTAGCAGAGCGGTAGAAAATCCGCTCCCTGGCGGTCGCGGCTCGGTAACCTACTGCTGCTACAGAGCCGCGCGCGCCAGCAAGCGGTCTTCCGAGACGCCGTTAGCCCTTCGAGTAGTAAAAGCGCTCGTGGTAGATCTGGCCGTCTTTCCAGCGGCGTACGGCCACCTGGGTCATGGTGATGCGGGGGCCGCCCTTGAAGGTGACTTCCATTTCCACTTCGGTGAACGACACGTTGTCGCCTGCACCGGTAGACA
>JBIKMK010000340.1:0-5156 GCA_044359315.1 Bryobacteraceae bacterium
GCTTAAGAAGCCGTAACCCGGGTGGATGTAGTCCACGCCCTTTTCGGCGGCCAGAGCGACGATGCCTTCGATGTCGAGGTAAGCCTCCACCGGCCCTTTGCCGTCGCCAATCTGATAGGCTTCGTCCGCCTTGAAACGGTGCAGGCTGAGGCGGTCTTCCTTGGAGTAGACGGCCACCGTCCGGAGCCCCAGTTCATTGGCCGCCCGGAAGATACGGATGGCGATTTCACCACGGTTCAAAGCCAGCAGTTTTTTCATGGATTCTTTTTAGTGTAGTTTTTGTGGAACCTCTGTGTGCGAACCGCGTACTCCTTATGAGGATTTACACCCATGAACCGTCGCTTCTTCTCCGGACTTGCCCTTGCCGCCCTGCTCTCGACCAACGCTTTCGCCTGGGATTCTGACCGCTACAAGGAGGATTTCCGATTCACCTACAAGCTGGCGCCCAACGGACGTGTGTCGCTGGAAGGGTTTAACGGCTCAGTGGACATCACGGGATGGGACCGGGACGAGGTGGAGGTGACCGGAACTAAGTTTGCGTCCACCGAAGAGATCCTGAAGGCCATTCGCGTCAACATCGCCAACACTGCCGATTCCGTCACCATTCGGACCGAGCGTCCGGCGGGTGAGCGTGGCTGGTGGAGCAACGGCGGCGGCGGTGTCAAGTTTGTCCTGCGGGTGCCGCGCAAGGTGCAACTGGAGCGGATCGCAAGCTCCAACGGCGGCGTCCGAGTGGAATCCATTGAAGGCAGCGCCCGGCTAATCTCCTCCAACGGCACCATTCGCGCGACGGCGGTGAAAGGCAATCTGGACGCCCAGACCTCCAACGGCGCTATCGAGCTGAACGACATCAATGGCGGCATGATGCTGCGCACCTCGAACGGCACCATCCGTGCGGAAAACGTCAAGGGTGCGTTTGAGGCATCCACCTCCAATGGCGCCATCCGCGCCCGCTTGGAAGCTGTGCCCCCGGCAACGCCCATCCGCGCCACTTCTACGAATGGCGCGGTGGAACTGACGCTGCCCAACTTCAAGGACAACGACGTCCGCGTCACGACGTCCAACAGCGCCATCACGCTGCGCCTGCCGGCGGCGGTGAATGCTCAAGTGAAGGCGGCTACCTCCAACAGCTCCATCACGACGGACTTTGACGTGACCATGCGCGGCGCGATTTCGAAGAGCCGGATGGAAGGCAAGATCGGCAATGGTGGCGCTCTGCTGGACTTGAACAGTTCCAATGGCGCTATCCGCGTCATCAAGATCTAGGCATGCACACGTTGGCGGAGGCCACCGACTGCGCGGCGATCCTGGAGCGGATCGGGCGCTTGCGGCCTGATATGCGCCCGCAGTGGGGGCGGATGAGCTGTGCCCAGATGATCTGCCACCTGATGGACAGCTATCAGGTCATCACCGGTGACCGGCCGGTCAGCACCGCTTCCAATTGGCTGACCCGCACGCTGATCAAGAATCTGGCGCTGTGGGCACCAATGGAATGGCCCAAAGGCTACGCGACCCGCCCGGAGATTGACCAGTCGCTGGGCAACGGAACGCGTGCCGCCCACTTTGACGAGGACCGCGCCCGGCTCTGTCAGTTGATCAAACAAGTGGCCGGGCGCCCTGCTGGTTGGTCTTGGGCACCTCATCCGGGGTTTGGCCCGCTGACCACCCGGGAAGTGATGCGGTGGGGCTATCTCCACGCTGACCATCACTTGCGGCAATTCGGGGTATGAGTTGGCCTCTTCTTCCTGCCCCGGGGCGGTGGCGCCTTGCGGCTCGGTTGCCGATGGTCACTAGTGCGTCAGATCACCCCGGTGCGGCATCTGCCCCAGCTTGCTTTGTGATCAGAGCCGGTGCTGAATTCGCGATTTAATTCATAGAATCAAATAGATACGTCGTCGTCGTGCCCCGTCGCAGCCATTGGCGGTTCAATTGCAGTGAAGGTAGCCGAAAGGCGCGACAAAGACTATGCGACTCACTCGTGCGACAGATTATGCGGTTCGCGTCATGATGCGACTGGCCCTCAAGCCTGGGGGTGGACGGATGACTCAGGAGGAACTGGCGGAACAGGCGAGAGTTCCGGTGCAGTTCCTTGGTAAGGTGCTGCAGAGCTTGGTGCGCGCTGGCCTAGCCAGTTCTCACCGTGGCGTGCAGGGGGGCTTCGAACTCACCCGCTCCGGTACCGAGATCAACCTGCTGCAGATTGTGGAAGCGACTGACGGCCCTATCCAGTTGGAGGCCCGCTTTGCCATTCCGGCGGGAGAACGGTTGCCGGAATCACTTGCCGCCGATGAGGTGTGGCACCATGCCGCAACGGCCATGACGGACGTGCTGCGTAATGCTTCATTGGCCGACTTGGCCCGCTTGGCGGCTCAGGAGTATACGCCGACATCGGACGCCTCATTGGAGCAAACCGCGGCCTCATCCAGAACCTCCATCGCGACTCCGCCGCCTATGACGTTTCAGGTGGACTTGGCCGCCGCTCGATAGGCGGAAGGGCCCGACGAGCGCGGTCAGCCCCGCAAGCCGCGCACGCGGGCCAGCAAATCTTCCAGGATGGTGGCAATCTCGTCCACCTTGTCGGCCTTGACGCCACCGGACAGCTTTGCTTCAATCCGGTTGATTGACGCCTCCAGCGCGTGCAGCCGCCGGTCAATCGAGGCCGGGGTGGTGGGGTTCACCGCTTTCGGGGCCGAAGGCTTCAGAGCAGGAGCGGCGGCCGCCGCGCTGGGGGATGCCTTGGGAGCAGTGGATGCCGGCGGAGCGGCCGGACTGGGGGCCGCGGCCGAGGCTTCCTGTTTGCGGGCATATTCTTCCAGCAGCGCCTGAATCTCCTGGCGGCGCAGTGCGGATTCCTGGGCCGCCTCCGCCACTACATTCCGGACCACCGCTGGGGTACGTGTCGGCGCAGTGGCGGCTCCACTGCCATTTCCACCGCCACTGACAGTGCCACTGCCACTGCCACTGCCGCGGGGGGTTGATTTATTCCAAGTCAAAGTAGAAGCCTCCTGGCAACGGGATACTCCCATGGGGGAGCCACCCTGTTCTCTTTCCAACATCGGCGGAGCGGGCGGCGGGCATTACGGCTGAAGATTCAAAACAACACTGGCATCGGACCGCCAATCTGATGTAACTTCACGTATGACCACTCGCCGCCAGTTTTTCATGGGAAGCGCCGCCGCACTGGCGGGCTCCGCATTGCCTCGCGTCGCCCGGGCCGACACTCCCACCTACCCCTACGCTGAGCTTGAGCAGCGGATCGCCCGCAAAGATTTCCGCGGCATGACCAAGGACGTGCTGCCGACACCCTCCATGGTGGTCGACATCGACCTGTTCGAAAAGAACATCAAGACCATGGCCGACTACGCCCAAAAGGCGCCCATCTACCTGCGGCCGCACGTCAAAGTGCACAAAAGCGTCGATGTAGCCCAGCGCCAGATGAAAGCCGGGGCCATCGGCATCACCGCCGCCACCATCGCCGAATCGGAACTGATGTCTCGCGGCGGCATCACCGGTGTCCTGTGGACCAAACAGCCCGGCAGCCGCAACAACCTGCTGCGCGCCATCGCGCTCACCAAGAAGGACCCGACGTTTATGTTTGTCGTCGACGACATGCGGGTGGCCGATTGGGTGGAAGAAGCTGCCGGTGCCGCCAAAGTGAAGGCCCGCGTGGCCGCTTCGGTCTACGCCGGCCTGACGCGTCAGGGCATTGCCAACGGCCAACCGGCGCTGGAACTAGCGCAGAAGCTCCACAAATCCAAGAACATCCAGTTTGAAGGCTTCATGGCCTATTCCGGCTATGCCTCCCACACCAAGGGCTTTGCCGCCCGCCGCAAAAAGTCGCAGGAAGATCTCTCGGGCGTCAACGAAACCATGCTGCTGGCCAAGAAGGCTGGGCTGCCGGTGAACATCGTCAGCGGCGGCTCCACCGGCACCTACAACATGGACAAGGAGTTCGGGTTGACGGAGCTGGAATGCGGCTCCTACGTGTTCATGGATTCGATCTACAAACAGGTAGGCGGCCAGTCGAACGACAACGAGTACACCGACTTTGAAAGCGCACTCTCCGTGCTGGTGACGGTGGACAGCAAGCACCACCCGCGCCAGGTCTCCACCGACTACGGCAACAAAGCGCTGGCCAAGCCCACCGATACGGTGAAGGGCATGCCCTGGCTGGAAGTGTCCACCCAAGGCGCCGAGTACGGCCTGCTGACCTGGAAAGACGGCGGCGGCGAAATCAAGGTGGGTGACCGGGTCGAGATCTATTGCAGCAACCTCGACATGAGCACCAACTGCTACGACCGCTACTACATCGCCAAAGGCAACGACATCGTGGATGTGTGGCCCATCATGGGCCGCTCCGGCGCGGCGCAGCGGTAGGGCTAGTTGTCTATCTATTGACAACTACCGGTCTCAGCGAGAGGTTCTCCGCGAGGGGCGCCTGCTGAAGGGATGCGAGGCCATGAAGCAGCTAGTGATGGCAGAACTGCGACGAGAGATTGCCATCGGTATCCGGCAAGCGGACCAGGGGGAGTTCGTCGACGGCCCAGCCGTTTTTGAGCGTATCCGCCTCCGTTCCGCTCAGCGGAAGAAACAGTGTGCGTCAGAAGATCCTGGTGCTTGCGCTCCGGCAGGGCAGCCCTCAGGTCGAGGCGGCTAGCGACTCAGCCTAGAATCGAAGAATGGCGAACCCCTTTGGGACCGACAACATGGCGGCGGGCTATGCGTTATCCCGCCCGCCCGTGCATCCTCGCGTAGTGGAACGAGCCTTTCCCGCACTCAGCCCGGGGACCGCATTTCAACGCGCGCTCGATGTCGGCTGTGGCGCTGGCATCTCGACAGAAGCTCTCACCGCGGTGGCCAAGCACCGTATTGGCCTGGAACCCGCCCACGCCATGCTCCAATGGGCGCCGCGAGTTTCGCCCGAGGCGGACTTTCTGGTGGGTGAGGCTGAAGCGCTTCCCTTGCGAGCGCGTTCGGTGGACCTGATCGCCGCGGCCGGGTCATTGAATTACGCCAATCTGGACCGCTTCTTTCCGGAAGCCGCTCGCGTACTGGCTCCGGGGGGCGAACTGCTGGTTTACGACTTCTCCCCCGGCCGTAGTTTTGTCCACAACCATCGGCTGGACGATTGGTTGGAGGCGTTCATGCAACGCTAT
>JBIKMK010000341.1:0-5143 GCA_044359315.1 Bryobacteraceae bacterium
TCTCCAGCAACTCCGCTTCTTCGCGCGCCGCCGCCTGATCCAGCGGGACCCCGCTAATCAGGCGCACCCGCAACAGCTGAGCCAACACGTCGGAGCGCAGAAACTGCGGCGCCAATTCCCGCCACCGCTCGCCCACCAGCGCAATACCATGCTCCAGAATCGGGCCCGCTTCGTCGGCCACCGGCAACAGCCCTTCCAGGAAATAGCAGTACGGGTGCAAGCGATCCATCACGCGGACCGGATCGGTTTCCACCTCGATCAAGGCCGCCGCCGTGTCCAACGAGAACTCCAGTTGCCGCCGGTAGTGGTGTTCAAACCGAGTCTCGCCGGTCAGCTCGGCCAGTTCCCGCCAAGCCATGGCCGCCTTCAGTTGGAAGCACCCGGGGTTGCGGGACCACCAGACTTCGTACGGCAGGGCTTGCTTGCCCGGTAGCGAAACAATGGGGTGATAGCCTTCAGTTGCGGCAAAGCATTCAATCATCGAATCGCCAGCCAGAGTGGCGGCGTTCAACCAACTGTCCTCGCCCGTTTCGCGCCACAGCGCGATGAGCGCCCGGGCGACAATGCCGGTGTCAAAAAAATAGCTCAGCTGATTGCCTTCCAGCTCAAAGGGAAAGGCGCGTAGGGCCGGGTTCCAGGCGCGGAGAATAAAGCTTCCGGCCTTGATGGCTTGTTCCTTCAACCCCATTTGGAGCATGCCTTGGACGGCGTAGGCGGTGATCTCCACCGAATTGGGCAACCGCGTGTCGCCACGGTAGTAGCGGGTTACGCCGCCGGAAGCATCTTGCACGCCGGAGGAGCGGAACCATTCGGTGGCAGTGGCGCGCGCAGGCGCTGTGGCAGTTTGGGGCACGAGCAAAAACCGATTCTAGCAGGAAGGCCCGTATACTGAGAGTGCCGTGCGCCTACCCATGGTTCTAGCCACCTTCGCTTTAGTACTGTTGACGACCACAGTACCAACTGCCTGGGCGCAGACCCGCCTCCCGGTCGGTTTGTTGAATGCCTCCCTCACGCGGTGGGAAGGCACCTGGGAAGCGGGCGAACTGATTCTGGCGCTAGATTCGACGACGGACTACCCCTGCCGCTTTGACGGCCGGACCTTCTTTGAGCGGGAAGGACGCCGGATTCCGATTGGACGTCTGCGGCCGGGCGACCGGCTGGAGGTAATGTCGGACCGGACGACCCAGCACGGGCTCTGTTTTGCCCGGCGCGTGAAGGTGGTGACGGGAGAAACCGTGGCCGATCTCACCCGGCGGTCCATCCGGGCGACCGACCATTTCGCACCGCGGGGCAACCTGCAATATTCGGGACTGGTGATCCGGCGGGACGCAAAAGTACTCGTTTTACGGCTGCGGGACCGTACTGAACAGTCCATCAAGCTTCGTCCGGACACCCGTTTTGTCGACGCCGGGGCCCCGGCCAATCTAGCTAACCTGTTGATTAATGAACGCGTTTTCGTCCGCGCCGGCCTGAATCTGGAAGACGAAGTGGAAGCCTACCAGGTGGTCCGGGGCGAGATCATGCAACCAGGTGTCAACGCTCCGCGTCCGTGATCTAGGCGCGAGGTTTCACCACCGGTGACCCTGCTATAATTACAGTTTCTATCTCCCGACCATGAAGTCTTTTGTCACCATATTGGCCCTTTGCTTGCTCCTCTGCCCCTTGGGCGTTGCGCAGGAGTTTTTGACCGGTCAAGCCGCCCGGCTGTTGATTGGTCAACCGACCTTTACGCAGCAGGAACCCGGCCCCCCGTCCAATCTCGTCCTGGGTGCGGCCAGCGGCTTGGCCTTGGCCAACAACATGCTGTTCGTGGCGGACTCCAGTCGCGTCGGCGCTGCACCGGACAACCATCGCGTGCTGATTTACCGCAATGTGTCGTCCTTCATTCCGGCTCCAACCGCCGATTTCCCCCAGAACAATGAACGTTGCCCCGCTTGTGTGGGCCAACCCGATGTGGTGGTGGGACAGCGGGACTTTAAGGGTGGCGACTTCAACCTCCAGCCGTGGGGTCTGCGGAACGCGACGGCAGTGGCCTCCGATGGCACCGTACTCGCGGTGGCGGATACCGACTTCAATCGGGTGCTGATCTGGAACCGTATCCCGACCACCAACGGCCAACCCGCCGATGTCGTGTTGGGTCAGAGTAATTTCACCTCCATCCGGCAGATCAGTATTGACAACAAGTCGCTGCGTGGACCGCAAGGCATCTGGATCCAGAATGGCCGGCTGTTCGTAGCCGACACGATGAACCACCGGGTGCTGATCTGGAATCGCATTCCCACCACCAACGATGCCCCGGCGGACGTTGTACTGGGCCAGCCGAACTTTGGCGTTGCGCCGCAACCGGACCTGACCAAGGCATCGCTGAACGCCCAGGCCAACACCATGCTGAACCCCTTTTCGGTCGCCTCCGATGGCGTGCGGCTGATTGTCAGCGATCTGGGTCACCAGCGTGTCCTAATTTGGAATTCCCTGCCGACGTCGAACCAACAGGCCGCCGATCTGGTGATCGGGCAGCCGGACTTCACCTCGGCCACCCCCAACAACTCCACCAAGCTCTGCGACTCCGACGGCAAGAACGACAAGAATGAGGCAACTTATCCGTTCCGCTGTGCGGCGACGCTTGAGTATCCCCGGGGCGTGCTTTCCGACGGTCGGCGTCTGTTTGTCGTCGACGGCGGCAATGACCGGGTGTTGATCTGGAAGACCTTCCCCACCCGCAGCGGCCAACCGGCCGATGTCGTGTTGGGCCAAGTTTCCGCCACCCTCAACAATACTTCCGACAGCGCACTGCCGGACAAAGTGGCAGCCGCCGATGTATTGCGCGGCCCTTCCGGGTTGGCCTTTGACGGTACCAACCTCTATGTGAGTGACACGTTCAACCGGCGCGTCCTGGTCTTCACGCCGGGTGACCCCAAGGTGCCCTATACCGGCGTCCGCAACTCCGCCTCGCGAGAAGTTTTCGCGGTGGGCGGCGTCACCATTGGTGGCGTCATCAAGGCGGACGACGAGGTCACGTTGAAGATCAACAGCCGCGAGTACAAGTACAAGGTTTTGAAGGATGACACCTTCAAGATCGTCATGCAGGCCCTGGTGAATCTCATCAATGCCGGCGCAGGTGACAAGGACGTGCTGGCGCTGCCGAATCAATCGATCAGCCAAGTGATCCTGTCGGCACGTACGGCGGGTGAGGCAGGCAATGCGGTGACGCTGGAAGTGACTCTTTCCGCCGGTGCGACGCTGACCGCGACGACGACGGGCGCCTCCCTCACCGGCGGCCAGGATGCCGCACGCCTGGCTCCCGGCACAGTGGTCTCGATTGTGGGTGAGCGGTTGGCGGAGCGGACAGTTTCGGCTCCGGAAGGCGCACAGGTGCTTCCGCGGGAGTTGGGTGGAGTGAAGGTGTTCATCGATGGCATCCAGGTGCCGTTGCTGATGGTGTCGCCGACACAGATCAATGCCCAGTTGCCTTGGGAAGTAGACGGCGCGCAGAGCTCCAATGCGGTGGTCCGTACGGTTGGTGCCAATGGCGTGACGGTGAGTTCCGCCATCGCCGTTCCCCTGATCGCCCAGAATCCTGGTATCTACGCCGCGGAAGGCCCGGACCCGCGTCCGGGTGTCGTCTTCCACGGGTCAAGCTTTGCCACCGGCACGGTGTCGGTGGACGGCACTTCTAAGAAAGATGATGTGGTCACGATCACCATCGCCGATCGGGCCTACAGCTACAAGGTAGAAGAGGACACCGTCACCAATGGCGGTCTCAGCGATAACCAACTGAAGCTGGCCAAGATCCGCGACAATCTGATCCGGATCATCAACGCCAACGGCGGCGATCCTGATGTTGTTGCCTATCCGACGGGCGTCTTTACCCGTATCCGCCTGCAGGCACGTCGTCCCGGCCCGGATCTGAATGGCTTGCCGATCTCGGCTAAGGTCAGCGACGCCGGCAGCGCCATCCTGACAGCCACCAATTCCTCGCTGTGCTGCGCCAATACGGAAGGTGCTCCGGTGAACGCCCAGAATCCGGCGGTCCCGGGTGAGACGCTGATCGTTTATGCGACGGGTTTGGGAAAGATCAAGCCGGAAGAGGCCCAGCAACTGGTCCGCACCGGGCAGGTTTATAACGGGCCCGCCGACAACGAACCGGTGGAGTTTGTCTCGTCGCTGGCCGGGGCCAAGACCGCCAACGTCCTGTTCGCCCGCCTTAAGCCCGGGATGATCGGGATTTACGAGGTGGTGCTGGAGTTGAACTCCGATCTGCCCACCAACGACACGATGCAGCTCACCATCGCCCAAAGCTTCCAGGTGTCGAACATCGTCACCATTCCGCTGAAGAACCCCAACGACTAAGCGGGCGCCAGAAGTCTGCTCAAGCAGCTCTCCTGCCCCATGCGCAAGCCTGGGGCTCTGGGACTTGCTGGGTGCCCGGGGTGCCTTAGGCCATCGGTTCAACGGGCTTCAGACCCGCCGCGGCTAAGGCCGTCCGCGCGGACTCCAGCACGTCCGGCAGCACGTAGAAAAAAGCGCCGTCCAATTCCCGCTTGAACAGGACGCCGCCCAGATACTTGTCTATTTCCACGGCGTAGTCCAACCCGGCGGCATCCAGCAGAGCTTCAATCTGCTGCGCCTCGCGAAGTTTCCGGGCGATGTAGACGAGGTCCATTTCCTGATCGCCAAAAAACTCCGCGGGTTGCCTCATGTGCGGTTCAGCCGTTCTTACTTGATGCGGGAAACAAAGCCACTGTAGACATCGGGCCCCTGGGCATTCATCCAATCGATGTAGAGCTTGGCGACATGCTCCAGGTTGCGCAAAGCCGACGGATCCTTGTAGGTCTCGCGGAGTTGGGGCACCATTTTGTGGACCCGCACCCACACCAGCACTAGTTCGCGGTTCGATTGAAAGAACAGTTCCGCGTTCAACACACCGCTGGTGACAAAGCTGGCCACCATGTCCCAATAAGAGACCACCTGCCGATAGAAAGCATTCTCCGGGCTGCCCGGGGGGCAGATCCGCAACATATCCTCCATGCTCTCAAAGCGGGCATTCTTCACAAACCAGTCGCGGGCCGCCCGCATTTTCTCTTCCCGCCGCAGATCGTACAGGCGGAGAAGGAGGTTTGCATCATCGTAGGTCGCAATTGCC
>JBIKMK010000343.1:0-5140 GCA_044359315.1 Bryobacteraceae bacterium
GCGGCGGAGGCTGCCGGTGGAAACGACGCGCCACGCCTTTGCCTATGTGTTCGACGGTACGGGCAAGTTCGCCGATGCCTCCGATCCTCAACCCGTGCTGACGGAACTAGTGCCCGGCGAGGAACCACTGAGCCTGTTGGCCGAGAACCGGTCACTGGTTCTATTTGACCGGGGCGATGAGGTGGTGGTGGAGGCGGGCGAACACGGCGTGCGCTTCCTGCTGGTTTCCGGCAAGCCGTTGGGTCAGCCGGTGGCGTGGCGCGGCCCGATTGTGATGAACACGCAGGAAGAGCTGCGGCAAGCCTTTGCGGAATTACAGCAGGGCACGTTCCTGAAGTCATCTGCTGCTCATTAGGCACGCTGGCCGTGGAGTGCGTGATAAGGTAGCGGAGCTATGCGCTCTACATTTGTGCTCCGATGGGTGCTGACCGTGCTGGCGGTGGCCTGTGCCTCGTCGTGCAGCGTCTCGACGCGAGATCCGCTACCGTCTTGGGCCGATGGCCCGGCCAAGCGTTCCGTGCTCCAGTTTGTCCAGCAGGTGACGGACCGCAGCACGAAGGATTTCGTCGAACCCGTTGATCGCGTCGCGGTATTCGACAACGATGGCACGCTCTGGGTGGAACAGCCGCTCTATGTGCAGGTGCTGTTTGCCGCCGATCAAATGAAAGCAGTGGCGGCGCAGCACCCCGAGTGGAAGGCCGACCCGGCCTTTGAGAAAGTGATCACCGGTGGACCGGAGGCGATTCTGCAATTGCCGGGCAAGGACCAGTTCGCCGTCGCGTTTGCGGTGCACGCCGGCCAGTCGACCGAACAGTACGCCGCCGCCGTGGCCCGGTGGTTAGCCACGCATCAGCATCCCCGCTTCCACCGGCCGTACACGGGGCTGGCGTACCAGCCGATGATCGAGCTGATGCGTTACCTGCGGGCAAAGCAGTTCACCGTCTACAGCGTCACCGGAGGAGAGACCGGCTTTGCACGAGTGGTCAACGAAGCGGCCTTTGGGGTGGAGCGCACGCAAGTCATCGGTACGCTGTTGAAGTCGCAGTTCGATGGCTCAACGAAACCCGCCCAGTTGACGGCGTTGCCTGATCTGCTGATGCTGGATGACGGCGATGGCAAGCCGGAAAGTATTGGCAACGTCATTGGCCGCCGGCCAATCCTGGCTTTCGGCAACTCTGACGGCGACCTATCCATGTTGACCTACACCGCCACCGGACCGGGCCTCCGCTTCGCAGCCCTGGTCCACCACGATGATGCGGACCGCGAGTATGCCTACGACCGGACGTCCGCCGTCGGGCACCTGGATAAGGCGTTGGATGCCGCGCAGCAGAAGGGCTGGGCGGTGGTGAGTATGAAGTCCGACTGGAAGCAGATCTTTCCCGGCAGCGAGAAGACCGCGCACTAACCCAACCAACTCCCTAGGGCGCCAACAACACGAACGGCGCTACCTCCGCGCCATTGAAGCTCATCAGAAACTTTCGGGTGGGCTGGTAGCTGGCCGGGGATACGAGCCCTGGCCGTAAGACCAGACTTCGCTGCACCTGGATCTGGCGCGCAGACTGCTTCCACTCCGTCTGGAAGCTACCCCAGTCGTTTTTCCCCGAGACCGAATCCGGCAGTTCGTCCACCGTCAGCCGCTCCGGGAGATGCCATGCGATGGATTCGCTGAAGCTGGTGGGGGGAACCACCAACGACTGGACGCGTTCCGGCCGGTTGACGTTGGGCATGGCGTCGTAGGTCATCGGCACACCTTTCACCATCCACAGCTTGCCCTTCATCACTCGGGCATACCCCGGGGCGCGAAAGCCCAGCGTCAGCCGGTGGCGGCGGGTGGCGGGGTCATAGTTGCGGACGACATCACGCAGTTCCACGCCCGGCATCGCACGATTCATACGGTACTGCGTGATCTGCTGATTTTTCCCCTGGGCTAGCTGACGGTCCAGCTCCCCCGCATCAAACGCATCCTGTCCGGTGGAGATTTCCTCCAGCGTGCCGGTGATCGATCCATCCGCATCCAGCGTGATGTCCCAACGGCGCTCCGTGTGATTCTGCTCCGGTGCCGATTGCGGCATCTTCAGTAAGTCACCCCGTGCGCCGGCCAGCACCAGGGCATACGCACCTTGTTCATGCACCGGCAGATAACCCAGTGGAACGGCTTCATCGGTAGGGTCAAACAGGAGCAGCCGCCCCAGTTGGGGATGCACCAAGGTGGCCGGCGACGCCGGAGCATCGGGCATGGCAATGGCCAGAATGGCGTGGTTGAACTGATGCGGTGAGGGCCAGTCCGGCTGCGTAAAGTAAGGGTCACCGGAGTAGATGGTCACCAGCCAGGACTCGATGCCCGCCACGCGCAAGAGGGCCTTCATCAAGTTCGCCTTGTCCTTACAGTCGCCGTAGCGCTTGGCCAGCACCTGGTCCGCCGAGTGGGGGACATAGCCGCCACCCTTGGAAAGATTGGTGGAAATGGCGACATAGCGGATGCCCTGGGCAAACTCCGCCACCGCGCGAACCCGCTCCCAGGCCGTTGTCTTGCCCGACAGCAGAGCCTTGGCTTGCGCCTCCACGGCCGGGGTCACTTCCGCCGCCGCCTCTCCCAAACGGCTCAGCCATTGGGAAAGATCCGGCCACGCGGCAAACGTCGCCAAGGCCGAACTGGTTTCTCCGGCCGGAGGCACTAAGCTAACCCGGATGGTGGGCGCCAGTGAACTGAGGGCAGGCGCACCGGGCTCCCGTTCGATCAAGGGCAAGTCCCGAGCCTCCCACGTGAAGGTCTCGCCGCTCACGCGGGGCTGGGCCGGAGCGCCGGCATAACCTTTCGCTTCCGCCTTCCAGCCCGGGGGCACCGTTACCTGAAACCGGCTGAACAGGTGGGGCCGCAAGTCCTGGAACGAGAAGGTGTACTGCGAGAACACCCTCTTTTCCTCCAGCACGGATTCAAAGCCGAACACGCCACCGGGGTCGATTTCGCTGGTGGCGGCCGCACCCGCATAGCGCAAAGCAGAGTAGAGCTCGTCGGAGTTCAGCGACTGTTCGATGATGTCCTTCTTGCCGAACTCGCGCGTCTTGCCGGTGGGCTGGATCAGCCAGGCCTTCATCTCCCGGACTTTTGAATCCTTCGAGTCAAACGCTTTGCCGGCCCCGGCCTCCGCCTTGCCCTCCAGCGTCAGCACTTTGATCGCCATGCGGGTGGTGGTGGTCTGCTTGCCGGAGGCCTCCACTAGCACCTTCTCTTCATGCAGCAACACGACCGCTTTGGTTTGGGGCGGGTAGGCGGGATGCGGCTGGGCCGCGGCTTCGCGCAGCCAAGCGGGAACGTCAGCGGCAGATGACGCGGCGGCCAGGGTCCAGCTGAGCAGGACAAGCCACCGGCGGATCATTGAGCCCTCAGCGTGAAGCTATGCGTATCCGACTCATGAATGCGATTAAACGCGGACTTCAGCGCCGGGTAGGCGTCCGCATTGAAGCGGATCTGCCCGCCGTCGCCCCAGACAAACCGCCGGGTCACCTTCAATTCGCGCTTGGGCTGAGTAATGGAGGCCGTCATCTGGTAGCTACCCGCCTGGCCCAACTTGAACGATCCCGGCACGTCCGGACTTTCCAGCGCAAAACCTTCCGGCAACTCAATCACGATGTCGTCAGATTCCTGATAGGCGTTCGGGAAAAAGATGGGGTGCAGCCGCGAGGCCTGGCTGAATTGGGCCGGCCGGCCATGGTGGAACAGCGAGGGTTGAACGAATAGCCGCTTGCCGGTGCGTTGGGCGTAGCCCTCCATGCTGATGTTGAACTGCACCTTCAGCGCATCCCGCGTCGAGTTGGCATTCTCGATGGTCAAGTCAGTCACCTTGGCCCCGGGGAACCTCGCCTCCAGATCCTTCTTCTGCGTCTCTTCCCGTGAGCCGGCCGATTGATCGTCAAGCGCCATCTTCGCCTTGATGGCGGTGTGGCCGGAATAACTCATCGTCACCCTGCCCGAGATGTGGCCTTCCGGACTGAGTGTCAGCCGCATCTCCCGGCGCAGGTGAGAGGCGGCACTGGGAGTCACCGGCAACATCACCAGATGCGGCTCCTTATCCATCAACAGGGCCGGCTGGCCTTGCTCGCGCCAATCGAGCATGCCGGGCGCCAGATACGGATTTCCAGGGTTGTAGTAAAGAACATTGGCCCCGTCCTTGAAGGCCACCTGTGAACGCTTCAGCAGGTAAGGGTCAAGAAACTCAGGCCGCAGCACGCCGCCCCGGGCTGTGCTGGAGCGCACATACGCCGGGTTCAGGCCAGCGGCCTGCGCCAACGCGTAGAACAGACCGATGATGTCCTCGCTGTTCCCCAGCTTATGTTTCAAGGTGTCAGCCGAACTGTAGTCCGCCTTGGCCAGTTTCTTCAGATAGCGTTCGCGCTGTTCGCTGGTCATGGTGCCGGCGTTGTAATCTACGTTGCCGATGGAGTTCTGGCAGAAGGTGGCCAGCGCCGTGGCTTTCTGCTCCACCGTTTGGGCCGCGGCGGTCAACTCAGCCGCCAGCGCCTTGATCTCGCCATTCACCCGGATATCGCGGCGGAACTGTTCATGGATCTTCTGCCCCAAAACCCGCCAGTACGCAGGGCCAGTCTCCGGCAAAGCCGCCGAGTAGTAGACCAGAATCCAAGCCTTGGCATCCTCCTCATCCGGCATCAACGGCTCCTCGACAAAGGCGGGCATGTCCGTCAACGTCGCAAACATGTACCCTTCCCGCAAGCCATTCGCCTTGGCGGGAGCCCAGGGCGAATGCCGGCAGTTGAAGTTGAAGGAGCGCATGTTGAAAGCCACATACTGGCTCGAAATCGGCTTCACATAGTAGGTAATCTCCCAGGCCGGGATCTCCAACTGCGCGTCCAGCTTGGTGTACCGCGCAAAGTGATTCGTGAAGATGTCGGTGTATTGAAACTCAATGATCGCCCCCGCCGTCAGCCGCGGAAAGGTGAACTTTTTCTCCTTTAGATCCAGGCGTCCCTTCTTCACCGCCGTGGAATCGAAGACCGCCGACCCGGGAACGTTGACGATGGAGCCATCCGGCAGGATCGTGCGCGCCTGGATGTCAAAGATAGTCCAACCGGCCGACGGAGAATACGGAATCGAGACTTCACCCCATTGCTTGACGCCACGCTC
>JBIKMK010000342.1:0-5140 GCA_044359315.1 Bryobacteraceae bacterium
CACCACCTTCTCTTTGATCGTGTCCTTCGTGGCGGCCTCAACTGGCACTACTCCACTCACCAGCACCCAGAACATGAGCGCTGAACATGACACTGCAAGATTTCTCTTCATGGTCCACCTCCTTCTGTGGTCCTTGTGGTAGCCAAACGAGAAGCTCAAGTATCGCCTACTCAGTGCACTCCAGTGGCCACTCCCAGAACCAATCGCAAGAGCGACGCAGAAACCGCTACCCATGCCTCGGCCGGCCCCATGTCAACAAGCGCCGAGAGTCAGAAGCAGCTGGAATCCGCGCAACAGTCGCAAACGAGGGACTTCGCTCTTTTCGATCCTCCCGGTTCTGGTCGCGGATATAACTTCACCCCGATCAACTGACCGTTGAACTTGCTGTGTCAAAACACTCAACGCCGCAAGATGAGGGGCGGCATTTGACGTGGTCAGCAAAGGGCGACCATCACCGCCGCCAGCTACGGCGTCATTCGCAACACCACCGGGAATCCCCGCGTGATCCAGATGGCACTGAGGCTGGTGTTCTAACTCAGTCCAGGGCGGGTCCCCCACGGCACAGGCAGGCCGAGGGCGACGCGGGATGAATCTACTCGAAATCGAATAGACTCATCTGAAGTACTTGCCTTATGCATCATGCGCTGATCAGTCTCTCCGGTTTGGTGTTCACGGCGGCGGCCTTACAAGGCGCCGTCAGCTTCAATCGGGACATCCGGCCCATCATGTCCGATACCTGCTTCCGGTGCCATGGCCCGGACCAGAGCTCGCGGATGGCCGGCATCCGGCTCGACATTCGCGCCGAGGCGTTGAAGCCCACCAAGCGCGGGGTGATCCCGATCGTCCCTGGCAAGCCCGACGCCAGCGCCATCGTGGCCCGCGTGTTTTCGACCAACGCGGCCCTGCTGATGCCGCCCAAGTTCAGCCACAAGGAACTGAGCGACGCGCAGAAGAACACCATCCGCCAGTGGGTGGCCGAAGGGGCTGTCTACGAGGAGCATTGGTCGTATCAGCCGGTGCGGCGTCCGGACCTTCCGGCCGGGTACCGGCACCCGATCGACGCCTTTGTCCGTTCGCGGCTGATGGCCACCGGCCTGACGCCTTCCAAGGAAGCCGATGCGCGGACGTTGCTGCGGCGGCTCTATTTGGATCTGACGGGACTGCCGCCTACGCCCGCTGAGGTGGCCGAGTATCTGCAGAAGCGAAACTACGAGCAGGTGGTGGACAAGTTGCTCGCCTCCGACCGGTACGCCGAGCGGCAAGCGATGCAGTGGCTGGATGCGGTCCGCTACGCCGACACCTCCGGCTTCCATGGCGACAACGCCTTTCCCGCCTGGCCTTATCGCGACTATGTCCTGGAGGCGATCAAGAGCAACAAGCCCTTTGATCAATTCACGCGCGAACAACTGGCGGGCGATCTGCTGCCCGGGGCCTCAAGGACGACGCGCGTCGCCTCCGCCTTTAACCGCATGTCCCGGACTTCGGCCGAAGGCGGCTTGCAGCCGAAAGAGTATCTGGCCAAATATGGCGCGGACCGGGTTCGTACAGTGGCCGGCATCTGGATGGGCGCGACGCTGGGTTGCGCAGAATGCCACGACCACAAGTTTGACCCGCTGACCCACAAAGACTTCTATGCCATGAAGGCCTTCTTCGCCGACGTGAAGGAGACGGGCCTGGTTCCCGATCAGGGGCCCAACGCGTGGGGGGAACTGCTGCCCTTGCCCAACCCGGCGCAACAAGCCCGCTGGGAGGCACTCGAAAAGCAGATCGCTTTGACCACCGAAGAGCTGGAGGCGAAGCGGAAAGGCATCTATGCGGATGCCTGGTCCGCTGCTCTCAAGGCCGGCATGAAGGATTGGGTGGTGCAAGTGCCGGTGGCCGCCTCCGCCAGCAACGGCACGGTGCTGAAGATCTATGGAAGCGAGCCTCTGCTGAGCGTCTACGAGTCAGGCGGCAGCATGGTGAGCGACACTAAGCCCGGCCATGGCTTGATCGTAGCGGAGGGTCCGAATCCAGACAACGAGACCTTCACTATCACGCTGAAGCCCGGCGCAGGCCGCTGGTATTCGCTGGGCTTTGAAGTGAACTCCGATGACCGGCTGCCCGGTGCGCGCGTGGCCCGCGGGTCGGACCGTTTGGTGGTAACGGAGATCGAGACGACGATCGACGGCCAGAAGGTGGCCGCCTCCGCCGCGCGCTCGACCGCCACGTTTTGGGAGCCGGGTTTGTCGCCCTGGAACCTGATTGACGGCCGGCCGGAGACGGGCTGGGGCGTGGTGACCTACCGCTCGCAGCGGACCAACTTCGTCGCCCTCGATTTCGAACAGCCCCTGGCGACCACCGCGGACTCTCTGGTGCGGGTAACCATCCGGCACGATTCAAAGTACCGCCGCGCCGTCACCGGGCGCATCCGGCTGGCGCTGGCCCCCACGGCCCATGCTCAATTCGCCCGGGAGGGTGCCCGGGAACTGGCTGTTCCTGCTCTGGCCGCCGGGCCGCTGGACGCGGCGGTCATCGATTCGACGCACCCGGAATTGGCCCCCATCTGGCGGAAGCTATCGAAGTTGAAGTCCGAACAGACCAACCTGCGCGCCGAGATTCCGCACGTGGTGACGACGGTGGCCGAGGCGAATCCGCCCGAAACCCGGGTGCTGGCGCGCGGCAACTTCATGGACGAATCGGGCGAAGTGGTTGCACCGGCAATCCCGGCCTTTCTGGGCAAGCTGGAGGTAGCGAAAGGCCAACGGGCGACGCGCCTGGATCTGGCCAACTGGCTGGTCTCCCGCGACAACCCGCTCACTTCGCGAACCTATGTCAACCGGTTGTGGCGCCAACTGTTCGGCACCGGACTGTCGAAGGTGCTGGAGGATCTCGGCTCACAAGGCGAATGGCCGACGCATCCGGAACTACTCGATTGGCTGGCGGCGGAGTTTATGAGTGATTGGGACATGAAGCGCATCGTCCGCGTGATCGTCACCAGCGACACCTACAAGCAGTCCTCGACGCCGACGCCCGAGATGCTGGCGAAGGATCCTGAGAACCGGCTGCTCGCGCGGCAATCGCGCTTCCGCGTGGACGCGGAGATTGTGCGGGACGTCGTGTTGAGTGCCAGCGGCTTGCTGGCGACGGATAAGTTCGGCGGCCCCAGTGTGCGCCCTTATCAGCCACTGGGCTATCTGGCCGCGCTGAATTTCCCCAAGCGCGATTACTCGGAAAGCCTGGGGCCGGACCTTTATCGTCGCGGGCTTTATTCGTTTTGGCAGCGGACGTTTCTGCACCCCAGCATGGCCGCTTTTGATGGCCCTTCCCGGGAAGAATGCACGTTGAACCGCTCATCATCGAACACGCCCGTTCAGTCGCTGGTGTTGTTGAACGACCCCAGCTACGTGGAAGCGGCCCGGGTATTGGCGGAAAAGCTGGTGGCCGCCGATCCGTCGATCGCCAAACGGATTGACTTGGCCTTTGAGCAGGCCGCCTCCCGCAAGGCCACCACCAAGGAGCGGGCCGTGCTGACCAACTTGTACCGCGGCGAACTGGCGCGGTTCCGGAAGTCCCCGCCCGAGGCCAAGGCTTTGGTCGCCACCGGCGAAGCGCCCCACCAAGCCAGCACGAGCAATCTCGCCGATCTCGCCGCCACCGTCAGCGTGGCCCGGGCGATTCTGAATCTGCATGAAGTGATCACGAGGAACTAGCCGATGAATCTCGCCCGACGAACTTTCCTGTCCCGCACGGCTGCCGCCGGACTGGGCTTTACGGCTCTTCAATCGCTGCTCAACGGTGCGGTCAGCAGTACGGCCGGAGCGGTGCAGCCGCTGCATCATCCCGCCAAAGCCAAGCGCATCATCTTTCTTTATCAAGCCGGGGGCCCCTCTCATTTGGAGACCTTCGACTATAAGCCGAAGCTGGCTGAGATGCACGGCAAGCCGATGCCGGAATCGATCACCAAGGGCCAGCAGATTGCCCAATTGCAAGGCAAGCCGCTGATCTGTTTTGGGCCGCAGTTTGAGTTCCAGAAGTTTGGCAAAAGCGGCCTGGAGATCTGCAAGCTGTTTCCGCAGATCGGCTCCATCGCGGACAAGGTCTGCCTGGTGCGCTCCATGTGGACGGAGCAGATCAACCATGACCCGGCGCACGCCATCATGAACGCCGGGAACATCCTGTCCGGGCGTCCCAGCATGGGTTCGTGGGTGGTGTATGGCTTGGGTTCAGAGAGCCAGAATCTGCCGGGCTTTGTGGTGTTGATGTCCTCCGGACGCGGCGGGCAGATGCAGCCCATCGCCTCCCGGCAATGGTCATCAGGCTTCCTGCCGGGCAGGTATCAGGGCGTGAAGCTGAACAGTAACGGCGACCCAGTGCTCTACATCGGCAACCCCCAAGGCGTCACCCGGGATGCGCAGAAGAACACCATCGCGGCGGTGAATGCCCTGAACCGGATGCAGTACGACCAACTGCGGGACCCGGAGATCCAGACACGGATTTCGCAGTATGAGCTGGCTTTCCAGATGCAATCCAGCGTGCCCGATCTGGTGGATATGTCCAAGGAGCCACAAAGCGTGCTCGATCGGTATGGCGCCGTTCCCGGTGATGGCAGCTTTGCCTCCAACTGCCTGCTGGCCCGCCGGCTGGCCGAACGCGGCGTGCGTTTCATCCAGCTTTACCATCGCGATTGGGATCACCATGCCGGCATTCCGCAGAACATGCCCCTGAAGGCCGAAGAGGTGGACCGCCCGACCGCGGCTTTGATCCAGGATCTGGAGCAGCGCGGCATGTTGGAAGATACGCTCGTCATCTGGGGTGGCGAGTTTGGCCGCACGCCGATGTCCCAGGGCGGCAATGGCCGGGACCATCACATCAAGGGCTTCAGCTTCATGCTGGCCGGTGGCGGCATTAAGGGCGGGTTGGCCTACGGCTCCACCGACGACTTTGGGTATGCCGCCGTCGAAGACACCGTCAGCGTCCACGATTTCCATGCCACCATGCTGCACCTGCTGGGCATCGACCACTTGCGCTTCACCCAGAAGTTCCAAGGTCTGGACGCTCGCCTCACGGGAGTTTCCGGTGAAGTGGTGAAGGGAATACTGGCTTAGGCCCGGGCGTCGAGGAGCCGCGGTTTCACTTACCGCAGCGCTTCCAAGGCCCG
>JBIKMK010000344.1:0-5123 GCA_044359315.1 Bryobacteraceae bacterium
CTTGGCCGGGGTGAGGCCACCCAGGAACGTGGAAGCCGTGACGGCGATCAGCACCAGCGCACCGGTGGGCAAGGGTTGGGCCACCAGACCGACGACCATCGACAAGAAGATTCCCGTAAGCCGCCAGCCTTCCGGCTTCACCGCTTCGGGACGGGGAATGCCGTAAACCACCAGCAAATACACGACGACCAACAGGGCCAAACCACGAGCAGTCTTCATGAGGGCGAACAATTACTATACTGAAAATAAGTAGTGTCTCGTCTCCAACGCCAATTCGGGTGTGTTCTGCTGGCCATTTTGATGGCGGGCTTGGCGCTGGCAGTGGTCAGTCCGCTGCACAAGCATGACTTGCGGACCCACAAATGTTCGCTGCACAACATTGAAGGTTTGCAGGCTGACGGTCCGGCCGTGGTGGCCGATTTGCCGGAGCTGGCTGACCTGGGCGTGGATGTGCGAGCAGAATTGCCGGGCCCGGCACCCGAGGCACAACTTCTGCCGGCGACCGGGCGCGCGCCCCCTTCCTGCTTCTCCTAACCTCGTTCCGTTTTGCTGCCGGTGGCCCGTGGCTGCCGATCCTTTGTCCATTACGGTTTCTTCAAGGAGAAGTGATGTCTCGTTGCTTTGTTCTATTTCTGTCTACCCTGGGCGCGGCCCATGTCTTTGCGCAATCGACGGCTACCGTCTCGGGCAAGGTGACTGACCCCAGCGGGTCCGCTGTGCCGGGCGCTCGGGTGACGGTGGCGAATGCCGTGACGCGGTTTGAGCGGTCGGTGGAATCAAACGCCGATGGCGCGTTTCTGGTCAGCAATATTCCGTTTCACTCCTATGAGGTGAAGATCGAGAAGGTAGGGTTCGTGCCGTCGAACCAGACGCTTTCGTTGCGGACCAATGTGCCCACCGTGCTGGAGATCAAGCTGCAACTGTCTTCCGCTTCCGAAAGCATTTTGGTGTCGGGCTTTGAGAAAGCTTTGCTGGTCGATCCGGAAGAGACCGGCACGCATACGCAGATGAACCAGAGCGACATCGAGAAGATGGCGCTGGGCGCGGGCAATCGTGGCTTAGAAGCCGTGCTGGTCAGCTTTCCGGGGTTTGCGCAGAATGCCAATGGCGCGATCCACCCGCGCGGCGCGCACAACCAGATGACCTACGTGATCGACGGCATGCCGGTGAGCGATCAGTTGACGGGCGCGTTTGCCAATGCAGTGGACCCGAACATTGTGCAGACCGTGGAACTGTTCACCGGCAACGTTCCCGCCGAGTATGGCAACAAGGTGTCGGCGGTGGCCAACATCACCACCAAGTCCGGCCAAGGGTCCGGAAAGGTGTTCACAGGCAGCACGATGGCGACGCTGGCTCAGTTTGACACCTTGGGCCAAGTGACGCAGTTTGCCGGCGAGAAGAAGAAGTGGGGCTATTCCGGCTCATTCAACACGATGGAGACGCACCGGTATCTGGACCAGGTGTCACTGGACAACTTGCGCAATGGCGGAAATTCGACGCGGGGCTTTCTGCGGGCTGATTATTCGGCTTCAGCGCGCGACGTGGTGCGATTTAACGTGATGGCAGGGAGTTCGCCGTTCGAACTGGCGAACCTGCGGTCGCAACAGGCCAACGGGATGGCCCAGCGGCAGTTGATGCGCGATTTTTCCAGCGCGGTGGCGTGGGTGCATACGGTGGATGCGCGGACGACGTACGAATCAAACGCCAGTTTCCGGGCGATCAGCGCGCAGTTGTTCGACAGTGCGGGCGATACGCCGGTGACCTCGTCGCAGGCGCGGCGGCATTCCACGTTGACGCTCTCTAACCGCATCAACACGATTCGCGGCAATCATTCGATCCGAGCGGGCTTTGACTATCAGCGGTACCCGGTCCGCGAGAATTTCTCGTTTGCCATTACTGACCCGAATTTCAATGTACCCGGCACGGAAGATTACAACGCCAACCTGCTGCCGTTTGACCTGACGCGGCGCGGCCAGCGGTTTTACTTTGGAGAAAAGAGCGCGGGCAGCATGTATTCGGCCTACGTGCAGGACAACATCAAGCTGGGGCGCTTCCAGATCTCAGCCGGGTTGCGGCAGGATTACTACCGCTTCCTGGCCAACGGCAACCAGTTCCAGCCGCGCCTGGGCGTGTCGTTCAACTTGAAGGAGACGGGCACGGTGTTCCGGGCCTCGTACAACCGGACGTTCCAGACGCCGCCCATTGAGAATCTGCTGATGTCGAGTTCCAACCAGGCCGCCGTAGTGACGCCGCCCGAGGTGCAGGAGGCGTTGGGAAACCGGGTGACGCCGTTGCGCTCCGAGCGGCAGAACTTCTATGAGGCTGGTCTGCAGCAGGCGTTGTGGGGCAAGGTGAGCTTGAATGCGTCGGTGTATCACAAGAACGCCACGGACCAGCAGGACAACAACAACTTCTTCAACACGGGCATCATCTTTCCGATCACGCTGCGGCAGATCCGCGTGAATGGTGCCGAAGGCCGCATAGTGGTGCCGCAGTACAAGGGCTTCTCGGGCTCGGTCAGCTTCACGCATGCGCGGGCGATCTCGACACCGCCGTTTACGGGTGGTCTGTTTGTGGGCAACGAGGCGGTGGCCGCGCTGAGCGCTGGTCCGTTTGTGATCGACCATGACCAGAAGCTGGCCGTGCAAGGCATTCTGAACTACTCCAACCGGCGCGGCTTTTATTCGAGCTTGAGTATGCGGTATGACTCCGGGCTGGTAGCGAATCCATCGGATCCGGCGGAGGTGGCGGCGGACCCGGACTTTTCGGACCTGCTGCCCTACGTCAACCTGGAATCGAGCCCAGCCCGCACGCGGCCCCGCACGATCACCGACATTGTGGTGGGTTATGAGCGGTCAAAGGATGGCAAGCGCCAGTACGATTTGAGCTTCCAAGTGTCGAACCTGACCAACCAAACCGCGCTGTTTAACTTCCAGTCGATCTTTGTGGGCACGCGTCTGGTGACGCCACGCAATGCGGGCTTGCGGTTACGGTATTACTTCTAGCGGCTGTTGCAGAGATTGGCGAAAGACCGCTCTTGATCGAGAGCGGTTCGGTCGCCGATGCTGCGCCCCGGCGACTGCTGGACACCTCGGGAGCAGTCAAGGTAAGCACCAGTCTCGGCGCAGGGTCTCAGCAGAGGATCTTCAGCGCAGGGGCACGGCGCGGCTGACGGCGGGTCCGAAGCGCAGCACCACGTCGCCGGAGGAGCCGGCGGGGACGTTGATGTTGACCTGGTAGAGTCCGGCGAAGCCCGGCGCGAGGCCGGAGAAGGTGACGGGAACGTCGGCGCCGTCGACCGTCACCGTGGCCGGAACGGGGGTGACCGACAGAGGCGATGAGCCGGCGGCGGCGCCGGTGGCCGGGGCGTTTGAGACGGCACCGAGTCCGGTGGCCCAGATCGTGGCGGAATCGCCGGAGCGCGTGAGGGCGAAGATCTCGGGCTGGGCCGCCACGAGCGGCACCTCCACTGGCTGGGACGACACGTTGCCCACCCGGACAACCACCGAGGCGCGGGCCGCTCCCGCCAGTTCGAAGGGTATCTGGAAGTTGATCTGTTCCTGGCCGCCGACGCGTGCCACCGCGGCCAGCGGCGCGGGCGTCCCGTCGATCCGGATGGAAATGCCGCCAAGCTCGCGGGGCAGCGGGAATGCGGTGGCCTGCACGATGCCGTCGAACGTCGTCAGCCCGGTTCCGAACAGCGTGGCCAGCGATCCGGGCACCAGGCCCGCGCCAAAGCTGGCGGCGTTGACGATGGTGGCGGCGGAGGTGGCCGGCTCACCGGAGAGCACGCCGAAGATGGCACCGGTCTGGTGATTGGTCAGGTAGAGTTCGCCGCTTGCGTCCTCGCCGAAGGCGGAAATCTGGAAGCCGGACGAAAGGAGTTCGCGGTTCTCCCACGCTTCACCCGCACGGCGTAGCCCCCAGATGCGGCCGGAGCCGAAGTCGGCATAGAGATAGACGCCGCGCAACGCCGGGAAGCGCGAGCCGCGATAGACGAAGCCTCCGGTGATCGACACGCCCTGGGATCTGGGGTACTCATGCACCGGCAGGGTGAGGCCCTCCCGGTTGCAGCCCGAGGAGGGGTTGAAGCACTGGAGGCCTTCCATGGTGCGCCAGCCGTAGTTCTCGCCACCGCGGCTGGACGCGGGCTGGAAGTTGATCTCCTCCACGCGGTTCTGGCCCACGTCGGCAATCCAAAGGTCGCCCGTTTCCCGGTCGAATGAGTAGCGCCAGGGATTGCGAAGTCCGAAAGCCCAGATCTCCGGGCGCGCGCCAATGCGGCTGACAAACGGGTTGGAAGGAGGAACGGCGTAAGGCGTCTGGGCGGACTCGGTGTCGATGCGCAGCATTTTGCCACGCAGTTCGTTCAGGTTGAGAGCGACGTTGTCGGGATCGCCACCACCGCCGCTGTCGCCCGTCCCGACGTAAAGGTAGCCGTCGGGCCCGAACGCGATGCCACCGCCGTTGTGATTAGATCGATTGCGCGCAATGCGGAGAATGACCTGTTCCGAGGCGAGGTCGGCGCTCAACAGATCTTCCCGGACGCGGAATCGGGAGATCACGGAAGCGCCCTGCGGATCAGTGTAGTTCAGGTAGAAGTGCCGCTTGGTGGAGAAACCGGGCGGGAACGCAACGCCCAGCAAACCACGCTCCCCGCCAAAGCTGAGCGTGCGCAGTGTCAGGACGGGTTCCGGCAACACGGCGCCGTTGCGGATGGCGCGGACCCGCCCGGGTTGTTCCAGCACCCTCAGCAAGCCGGAACCACCGGGCGGGGCGGCAATGTCGGTGGGGTTGGCGAATCCACCGGCCACCTGTTGCAGCCGGATGGAGGGCCAGGACTGAGCGGTCAGCAGGCTTGCGCCTGCGCACAGCAGTGAGAGAAGACGCATGCCACTTGTAGATGAGCTCCACACCGTTTCGGTTGCACGATCGACCGTTCGCGGGAATCACCGGCTACTCGAGAGCAGCACGCTTACTTCAGGATCTTCTCCATCACTTGCGCGAACTCCTGCGCTTGGCGGGTGAAGCCTAAATCGGTGGGGTGGGAGCTATCGATGGTGGCTTCGCCATCGCTACCCAGCAGGTTGTCGGCTTTCAGGTAGTAGAGACCGGGTATCTTT
>JBIKMK010000345.1:0-5118 GCA_044359315.1 Bryobacteraceae bacterium
AACCCGCGCGTGCAGGTGGAGCATACGGTTACCGAAATGGTGACTGGTATCGACATCGTCCGCGCGCAGATCCAGGTGGCGCAAGGTAACGCTCTGCATGATGCCGCGATGAACTTACCGCAGCAGGCGGAGGTACCGCTGAACGGCTTCGCGCTGCAGTGCCGAGTCACTACCGAAGACCCGTCGCAGAACTTCACCCCGGACTACGGCCGCATCCAGACCTACCGCTCCCCCGCCGGCTTCGGCATTCGCCTGGATGGCGCATCGGCTTATGGCGGCGCCGTGATCACGCCGTACTATGATTCGCTGCTCGTGAAGGTTTCGGCCTGGGGCCGCGAGTTCCCGCACGCCTGCCAGCGGATGGACCGCGCCCTGCGTGAGTTCCGCATCCGCGGCGTCAAGACCAACATCGCGTTCCTGGAAAACGTCGTCAACAACCCGCAGTTCCAGGCCGGTCATGCGACCACGTCGTTCATTGACGAAACGCCGGCCCTGTTCCGCTTCAATGTCCGGCGGGACCGCGCCACGCGACTGCTGGCCTACTTGGGCGAAGTGATCGTCAATGGCAACCCGGAAGTGGCGGGCAAGCCGCGCCCGGCCAACCTGCGCGCACCGCAGGTGCCGCGGCACGACCTGACACCGCCGCCCGAGGGCACCAAGCAACTGCTCGACAAATTGGGGGCCGAAGGCTTTGCTGAATGGACCCGCAAGCAGACCCGCCTGCTGCTCACCGACACCACCTTCCGCGACGCGCACCAATCGTTGCTGGCCACTCGCGTCCGCACCTACGACCTGATGGCGATCGCCAACTTCGTTTCGCACCGGCTGCACAATCTCTACTCGATTGAGATGTGGGGTGGCGCGACCTTCGACGTCAGTATGCGCTTCCTTCTGGAGGACCCCTGGCAACGTTTGCAGCGGCTGCGCAAAGCGATCCCCAACGTCTGCTTCCAGATGTTGCTGCGCGCCTCCAACGCCGTCGGCTACACGGCGTATCCGGACAACGTGGTGAAGGCGTTCATCAAGGAATCCTCCGCCCAGGGCATCGACATCTTCCGCGTCTTCGATTCGCTGAACTGGCTGCCGAATATGAAGGTGCCAATGGAGGCCGTCCGCAAGACCCCCAGCGTCTGCGAAGCCGCCGTCTGCTACACCGGGGACATCCTGGACCCCAAGCGTGACAAGTACACCATCGACTACTACGTCCGCATGGCACAGGAGCTCGAAAAGATGGGCGCGCACATCCTCGCCATCAAGGACATGGCCGGACTCCTGAAGCCCTACGCGGCGGAGCGTCTGGTGCGGGCCTTGCGTGAAGCGGTGGGCATCCCGGTCCACTTCCACACCCATGATTCCAGCGGCATCAACGCCGCCAGCATTTTCAAAGCGGCCGACGCCGGCGTCGATGCAGCCGATGCCGCCATCGCGTCGATGAGCGGCTCCACCAGCCAGCCTAACTTGAACGCCATTGCCGCGGCGCTGGCCAACACGAAGCGCGATCCGGGCCTGGATGCCGAAGCGCTGCTGATCTGCAGCGAGTATTGGGAGCGCGTTCGCGCCCAGTATCAGCCCTTCGACACAGGTCCACGGCATGGCTTGGCCGATCTCTATCTGCACGAGATGCCGGGCGGGCAGTACACCAACCTGCGGGAGCAAGCCGAGGCGATGGGCCTGGGTGCCCGCTGGGCGGAGATCGCCCGCACCTACGGCGAAGTCAACATGGCCTTTGGCGACATCGTCAAGGTAACGCCGTCCAGCAAAGTAGTCGGCGATATGGCCATCTTCCTGGTGGGCCACGGCATGACCGTGCAGCAGTTCCTGCGTCTGCCCGACGACCATTCGATGACCCTGCCGAATTCGGTGATCGAGATGTTCCAGGGCACGCTGGGCTCCCCCGATGGCGGGTGGCCCAAGAAGATGGCCAAGCTGGTGCTGAAGGGTGCCAAGCCGATCAAGGGCCGTCCCAGCGCCGCCTTGAAGCCGGTCAATCTGGACGAAGCGGCCCAGCTTGCCGAGAAGCGGACTGGCCAGAAGCCGTCCTCGTCCGATCTGATGAGCTACCTGATGTACCCGGACGTCTACACCAAGTTCGCCAAGGCCCGCACCTCTTTTGGTGATGTGGAAGTGCTGCCTACGACGCAGTTCTTCTATGGCATGGAACGCGGCGAGGAAGTGGCGCTCGACCTGGAACCCGGCAAGACGCTGGTGGTGAAATTCCTCACCGCCGGTGAGCCGCACCCGGACGGCACGCGGACGGTATTTTTCGAGTTGAACGGCCAGCCGCGCGAAACACGCGTGCGGGACAAGTCACTGAAGGTCGCCGTGGCGCAACGCGAGAAGGCGGACCCGGCCAATGCTGGTCACGTCGCCGCTCCCATTCCGGGCGCGGTCACCAGCGTTGCTGTCGAAATGGGCCAAGCGGTGAAGAAGGGCGACCGGCTGCTGGTGCTGGAAGCGATGAAGATGCAGACCACCGTGTCGGCTCCCATCGACGGCCGGGTGAAGAAGCTGCTGGTGAAGACTGGCGAAAGCGTCGAGCCCAAGGACCTGTTGCTGGCTATCGATTAGCCACGGGGACTTCGTTGGTGGCTGGCAGGCCAAGTTCTCTTTTGGGTCCTGCCAGCCGCACCGCGCCAATGGCGTCGAGCAGCAGTTGACGTTGGATTGGCTTGGCCAGATACGCATCCATTCCGGCGGCCAGACACTGTTCGCGGTCTTCCACCATGGCGCTGGCCGTCAGGGCAATGATGGGGACGTGGCGGCCGGATTGGCGTTCGTCCTCGCGGATGCGCATCGTTGTCTCCAGGCCATCGAGGCGCGGCATGTGCACGTCCATCAGGATCAGATCAAACTGGCGTTGACGCAACAGGTCCAGCGCCTCCTGGCCATCGTTTGCCACCACCACCTGATACCCCTGCTTCAGAAGCAGCTGCGAACAGACTTTCTGGTTCACCAGATTGTCTTCCACCAGCAGGACGGAGATGTGCCCGCCGCTCTCGGGCAAGGCGGTCACGGGCGGGGTCACCACCGGCGCGGGTAGCTTCGTCACCATGAATGGCGCCGCAAAGTGGAAGCGGCTGCCCCGTCCGGGCTCGCTTGAGAGGCCCATCTGCCCACCCATCAGTTCGACAAAGCGGCGGCTGATCGAAAGGCCCAACCCGGTACCGCCTGCCCGGCGTGTCACGGAGCCGTCGGCTTGCACAAAGGGATCAAAGATCGCCTGCTGCTTTTCAGGGGCGATGCCGATCCCGGTGTCGGTGACGGAAAACTCGAGCGTCACCTCTTCCGCCTCCGGCCCCTGCCTGCGGGAGATTGCGGCCACCCGCAGCGTGACACCCCCGCGCTCCGTAAACTTCATCGCGTTGCCCACCAGGTTGACCAACACTTGCCGCAACCGTCCCGCGTCTCCCAACACGGGCGGCAAATCCGGCACCTCCACCCGCCAGTCCAGGCCGCGCCCGGCCATCTGGGTGAAAAACTCCCGGTCCAGTTCGCGCAGCAGCGCCACCAGATCAAAGGGCCGCGATTCCAGTTGCATGGCGGCGGCGTCGATCTTGGAGAAATCCAGAATGTCGTTCAGAATGCGGAGCAGGGATTCGGCGGAATTGTGGGCCGTCTCAATGTAGTCGCGCTGCTGGCGGCTGAGTTCGGAATCCATCACCAGCGACAGCATTCCCAGCACACCATTCATCGGCGTCCGGATCTCATGGCTCATATTGGCCACAAATTCACCCTTGGCGCGGCTGGCCTGTTGGGCCATCCGGTGGGCGACTTCCAGTTCTTCGGCGCGTGCGCGGAGCAGTTCGGAACTGCGGACCGCCCGATTGTAGTCATGCCCCGCAATACCCGCAATCGAGATCATCAGAACGAAGTAGAACAGTAAGGAGACGGCCATGCTGATCGCAAAGGCTCCGCCCAGGACGAATAGCGCCGCAAAGGGGGGTAGCATCACCGCCAGAATCAGGATCCGGGTCAGCTTCACATCAGACGCAAACACAATCACTGAAGCGGCCATGGTTCCCAGCGCCGCCATGAACAGTAACGTTGACGATTCGTTGTGCGGCCCCACCGCCAGCCAACAGAACGCCAGCATGCTGCCCCAGGCCATCTGTTGCAAGATTACGGCGCCGAACAGAGTCTTCCGTCCCCATTTCGTCCACGCCTCAGAGCCCGGAGGCACTCTAGCGGAGATCGAAACCCGGACGATCGCCAAACTCAATGCTGCCGAGGTGAAGATCAGGCAGGCCTGTGGATGGGTGGAGCGTATCTGCGTAAGGAAGTTGCCCGCCAGAATGATCGCAATCTGGGCCGCGCCACCTGCCAAGGAGCGCTTGACCATTGACTGGTCAGCCTGAAACGCCACCGCTTGTTCCATCTTCGTGTGCATATGTAGTCAGTGGCCCAATCGCACACCGCTCAAGAGTTTATCAGACTGAAAGGGACTACTCAGTCCGGGGAAGCAGTCGAATGAGGCTGAAATTCACTCCCAGCAAACGATCTCCACCAACTTCTTTCTCCACCGGCGAGACAGTTAGTGAAATTCGGTAACTCTCAGCTGCCGGCAAGTCCGTTTCGATCACAAAAAGCCCGGGGCGATCCAGCATCCATTCTCCCAACGCCGCACCACCCAGGCTGACCCCCAGGCACGTTGGCTCCGGCCGGTCCTGCCGGTAGCCCCGAATCCGCAGGCGCTGCGCGCCGCCGCGCACATTGGTCAACACCAGCTGCGCTTCAGCGCCGGTCCATCGGTACCGGTTACCAAATACACCTTCCAGCTGATACCAGCCTTCACCCAAGGACGCTTCGTGTCCCGGCCGCGAAAAATCGATGATATCCGGCCGGTCACCGGGATACAGCTCCCGCCGGTCGCGGCTATTCAGAAGGTTGTAAACGCCGCCCTCCAGTTCCGCTGAGTAAGAGCAGGCCGGGCATCGCAATATCTCGGAGGCGTCGCGTCCGAGTTCACCCCCGCAATCGGGACACTGCAGTAACTCTTCAAACGCTTCGGGCCAATCGCGGGGGCCGGAATCACCACCCTCTTTCCGGCAGGCCGCCGCCAACGTGCCACCCAGCAGCCGCGCCGCGCGCCACTGTGATCCGTAAGGGTCCAGCCGGACC
>JBIKMK010000346.1:0-5109 GCA_044359315.1 Bryobacteraceae bacterium
GATGTCCGAGGCCGAGGCGGTGTACCGCGGCTTGATCGACAAACCGTCCGCGTTTGTGTCAAAAGAACAAGCGCAGATCGCCCTGGGCCGTTTGCTGACGCCCACCAAGCCGGCTGAGGCCAAGAAGCTGCTGGAACCGCTCCGCTCCGACCGCGCCGCGGTCAGCCGGGCGGCCATCAACGCTCTCGGTGACGTCAAATAATCTGAGCCCAGCTGCCATTGGGTGGCTTCGCTTCCTTCCCGAAGCGAGCCGCGGGCGGCGCTATCCGGAAACTCCCCACCCTTACCGGTCCGACTTTCAGCGGGACCGGGATCGCATCATTCATACCCGGGCCTTCCGGCGTCTGGAGAACAAGACTCAGGTCTTCGGTGCCGGCTATTCCGACCATTTCCGCAACCGGCTGACGCACACCATCGAAGTGGCGCAGATCTCCCGCACGGTGGCCGGAGCATTGCAACTGGACGAAGATTTAACCGAGGCCCTGGCGCTGGTGCACGACATCGGCCATCCACCGTTTGCTCACGCCGGTGAAGAGGAGCTGGACCGCCAAATGCAGCGGTTTGGGCTGCGCTTCAATCACAACATTCAAGCGTTGCGTTTGGTGGAGGTGTTCGAGCAGCGCTATGCCCTGTTTCCCGGTCTGAACCTGACGTTTGAGGTCCGCGAGGGCATCGTCAAGCACTCCCAGGAGTTGGAACCCGGTGCGATTCCGGCGCTGGATGAATATCTTCCCGGACAGAAGCCGCCCGTGGAGGCGCAACTGATTGATCTGGCGGATGAAGCCGCCTACAACACCGCCGACCTGGACGATGCCTATACGGCCGGGTTCTTTACACTGAGCGAACTGGGCGCGACGATCCCGGTGATTGGCGAGTTGCTGGACGATTGCGAGACGCATTTTCCGGCGGCCTCCGAGCGGCTCCAGTTTCAAGAGATGCTGCGGCGGTTGGTGAATCTGCTGGTGGGCGGGCTGATTGAGGGTACCGCCACGGCGGTCCGGCAGGCCGGAGTGCAGACGGTGGAGGAGGTCCGGCGGTATGACCGGCGGCTGGCCTGTTTCTCGCCTGAGGCGGCCCGGACGGGCGTCGCACTGAAGCAGTTTCTTCATGCGCGGGTGTACGAGTCACCAGAACTGGTGGTGGAGCGGACGCGCTGCCGGGAAGCGATCGGCGTCCTGTTCCAGTTTTTCCTGGACCACCCGGAACATCTGCCGCCGGGCTACGTGGACGGCGTGTCCAATGTTCCGCTGCATCGGGCCGTCTGTGACTACATTGCAGGCATGACCGACGGCTATTTCGATCGCGTGTTCCGGCACCTGATCTGCTAGTTCACCGCAGGGCCGGCTAAGCCCGGCGTTGGGCTTCGTGCTGCCAGCGGCTCAACTTGCCATGCAGATCTCTGATGTGGACTGGCTTGCTCAAGTAGTCGTCCATGTCGGCGTCCAGGCAACGTTGACGGTCTTCCTCGGAGGCATTGGCGGTGAGGGCGATGATCGGGGTGCGCGGATGGGATGGGGGCAAACGGCGGATGGCGGCCGTGGCTTCGTAGCCATCTAGTACCGGCATTTGGCAGTCCATCAGGATAGCGTCGAAGCGCTGGGATGTGGCTTCCGCGATGGCCTGTTCGCCATCGTGGGCGTAGGTGACGGCCGCCCCCAACCGGGTCAGCATCATGCCCGCGACGCGGCGGTTCACCTCGTTGTCCTCGGCCAGCAGAACGCGCATGCCCTGAAGCGCCGGCAGGGCCGTCTCCACCGCTCCGGCCACTGGGGCTGGGGCCTTCTCCAACGCGAGTTCAAACCAGAAGTTGGAGCCGCGGCCCTGAGTGCTTTCGGCTCCAATGCGTCCGCCCATGCCTTCCACCAGGCTTTTGGAGATCGCTAAACCCAGGCCGGTACCACCGAACCGCCGCGCGGTGGAGGCCTCGGCCTGCTCAAAGGACCGGAACAAATCCGGCAATCGGTCGCTAGCGACGCCAATGCCCGTATCTTCGACCGACCAGCGCACGCCGGCTTCCTGCCGCTGGACGCGGATGGTGACGCGGCCTTGCTCAGTAAACTTCACCGCGTTGCCGGCCAAGTTCGCGAGAACCTGCCGGATGCGCAGGCTATCGCCCAGCCACCACCGGTCCAGCCCGGCTTCAAAGTCCACCTGGATCTCGACGCCCTTGGCTTGGGCGACCGGCCGCAGTAAAGCAGCAGCTTCTTGCGCTAATTGCGCTGCATCAAAGGGCGTCCGCTCAAACCGCATCTTGCCGGCTTCCAGCTTGCTGAAGTCCAAGAGGTCATTCAGCAATGCCAGCAGCGATTCGGAACTTTGGCGCACCACCATCAATTGCGACCGCTGCTCTTCCGCCAACGGCGAATTGAGCAGCAACTCCACCATGCCCACCACGCCATTCATCGGAGTGCGGATCTCGTGGCTCATGTTGGAGAGGAATCGCGACTTGGCCTGCGCCGCTTGCTGGGCCTGCAAGCGAGCCCGGCGCAATCCGATCGAGACGGCCACCAACGCCAGCAGCATCGCGCCAAAGACCACCAATCCCGCCGTCAACCGTGCCTGGCGCTGATGGCTCCGCTGCAGTTCGCGCCGCAGCTGGGTGTCAAAGCGCGGCGAAGAGGACCAACGGGCGAAGGTGGCCGCCAGTGTGCCATCAATCATCAACTCCCCAATGGCCTCACGCAAGGCCTCGGCGGTGGCCAAGTGCTCGGGCGTGGCAATGGTGGCTAGTTCGATCGCCGTATTCGGCACAGGCGCGTAGGTCAGGTTGATCCCGAGACAGGTCTGATCCCGCTGCAGCAGCCGGATTGGCAGAAACTGAGACTGCATGAAGATTGCGTCGGCGGCCCCGGCGCAGAGCGGCGCGAAAAGGTCGATCTGGTTCCCGACCGGCACCGGGATGGCCCGGGGTGCCTCCTCCCCGAGAATCCTCTCGCTCATGGTGGCAGAGCGGATCACCACCCGGCGCCCGGCCAATGCCTCCATCGTCTTGAATGGGCGGTCCGCGCGGCTGACGATCACCAGCGAGTCTTCAAACCAAGGCTCGGTCACCCCTGGACGACGACGCCGCTCCGGGTTCAAGGACGCCAGAGCCACAACGTCCACCAGCCGTTCATCAAGCGCTTTGTCCAGGTCCTCCGCCACTACCCATTGCAACCGGCGGCCCAACCTCGCCGCCGCTTTCTCCATCAGATCGATGGCCGCACCCTCGTAGGTACCATCCGGGCGGAGGTTAGCCAAGGGGAGACGAACTTGCCCGGCGGTGATGCGGATGGGCGGTTGCTCGGACAGAAACCCCCGGCCACAGCTGCCCAGACCGGCGGATGCCAGACAGAGGGCAATGTTGCCATAACCAAGTCCGGCTGGATTTTCGCCCCATTTCGTCGTTATCGGCAGAATCCCCGAAAATCTCCAGAGTGTTCGGCCTGACCGGCCAGAGTAATCGAAAGGACTTGGAATCAGCCCGGCGATGCTGATAAACTTGGAAAAGGTTGTGGTGCCCTTAGCTCAGTTGGTAGAGCGCCGGATTGTGGTTCCGGATGTCACGGGTTCAAGCCCCGTAGGGCACCCCAATACTCCCCGCCCGTTACGTTCCCTTTAGCCCAGCACTTCCGGCAACAGTTCACCGTGCACATCGGTGAGGCGCCGATCAATGCCATTGTTACGATAGCTCAGCTTGTGATGATCAATGCCCAAAAGGTGCAGCATCGTGGCGTGAACATCGTAGCAGTAGACAGGCTTCTCGACGGCCTTGTATGACCATTCGTCCGTCGCTCCATAGCTGACGCCGCCCTTGAAACCGCCCCCGGCCAGCCAGGTGGTAAACCCGAACGGGTTGTGATCCCGTCCTTTGCTGCCTTGGCTGCACGGCATCCGGCCAAACTCAGTGGACCAGTGGACGATGGTGTCATCCAGCAGGCCGCGGGCCTTCAAGTCCTTCAGCAGCGCCGCCACGGGCCGGTCCAGCGCCGTGCCCAATTCGCCATGATCCTTGGCCAGGTTCTCGTGACTATCCCAGTTGCGGCGCGGGAAGCCATTGTCAGCCCCGCTCCACACCTGAACAAACCGCACGCCGCGCTCGATCAACCGCCGGGCCACCAGACAGCGGCGGCCCAGGTCTGCGGTGATCTCCTGATCGAGGCCATAGAGCTTCCGGGTGGCCTCCGATTCGCCATCGATGTTCAGCACCTCCGGCGCGCTCAACTGCAGCCGGGCGGCCATTTCGTAGGAGGCAATGCGAGCGTCGAGCCGAGAATCGCCCTCGCGTCCGGCGGTGTGGGCGCGGTTGATCTTTTCGAGCAGTGCCAAGCCGTCGCGCTCACTGGCCTTGGTGATGAACCGGGCCGAAGCGGGTGGCTCCAGGTCGTAAATCGGGTTGGGGCTGCCGACGCGGATGGTGGTGGCCTGGTGGGAGGCGGGCAGGAATCCGGCGGTCCAGTTGCCTGGCCCATTGGGCGGAAAGCCGCGCGGATCGGGCAGCACAACAAAGACCGGCAGGTTGTCATTCAACGTGCCCAGCGCGTAGGAAAGCCACGAGCCGGCACTGGGGAAGCCGGGCAGGATGAAGCCCGTGTTCTGCATGAAAGTGGCCGGGCCGTGGATGTTGGACTTGGACCGCAGCGAGTGGATGAACGCCATCTCATCCACGCACTGGGCGGTATGCGGAAACAGATCGCTGACCCATTTGCCGCTCTGCCCATACTGCTTCCAGCCCCACGGGCTGGGCATGACGACGCCCGGGTTGCTTTGGAACAGCTCCACCTTTTCACCTGGCTGGAACGGCTTACCGGCTTCGGAAATCAGCCTTGGCTTGTAGTCGAAGGTGTCACACTGGCTGGCCGCGCCGGACATAAAGAGCTGAATGACGCGCTTGGCCTTGGCGCGGTGGTGGATGCCACCGTTCAGCGCGGGCGACGGCTGCGGCGGCGCGTCCGCCAGCAGCGATTCCTGCCCCAGCATCTGAGCCAAAGCAATGCCGCCCAGCCCGCCACCCCAATTCCACAAAAAGCTCCGGCGATCCATCGGTGTCCTTCTAATCAATAAACAGAAATTCGTTGGTGTTCAGCAGCAGGCGGCAGAGGTTCACCAAGCCATGCTGCCCGGCGTAGG
>JBIKMK010000347.1:0-5093 GCA_044359315.1 Bryobacteraceae bacterium
GGGCTCCTGCGTGTTCTGCCGCGCGGCGCTGTTGGAACGGCAGACTATTCACTATCTCCAGGACGAGTGCCGAGAAACGATAGTTACGTTCCGGCAACTTGCCCGCAATGGCCGACACCACCGGCCGGTCGGCGCGCTCCAGGCCGCGGCCTAAGGCGTAGGTGAGCAGCTTGTCGGTGAGCCCCTTTACGAAGGCTTCACGGTCCTGCTTCAACAAGGTTTTCAGTTCCACCGGGCCTTTGAACTTGTGGCCGCCGGGCAATTCACCGGAGGCATCCACCGGGAACTTGCCATCCAGGTCACGCCACGCGCCAACGGCGTCCAGATTCTCGAGACCAAAGCCCAGCGGGTCCATGCGGGAGTGACAGGAGGCACAAGTGGCATTCGCGCGGTGCGCTTCCATCTGCTGCCGCAAGGAAGCGGTCTGGCCCACTTTGGTTTCATCCAGGGTCGGTACGGCGGGCGGCGGCGGCGGCGGCGGGGCGTTCAGCAGGTTCTCGAGAATCCACTTACCCCGCAGCACCGGCGAGGTACGCGTTGAATAGGACGAGATGGTGAGGACGCTGCCGTGCGCCAGCACGCCGCCGCCCCGAGCGGTCTGGCTCATGTCGACGCGCCGGAACTCGGGGCCGGTGACGCCCGGGACAGCATAGAAGCGGGCCAGGCGTTCATTCAAATAAGAGTGCTTGGCGTCGAGAATATCCAGTACGCTGCCATCTTCGCGGATCATGTTTTCGATAAACAGCTCCGTTTCACGGCGCATGGCCAGGCGGAGGCTGTCTTCGAAGTCCGGGAAGTTGCGGAAGTCCGGCTTCATGACGTCAATGTTCTTGAACTGCAGCCACTGGCCGGCGAAGTTCTCGACCAGGGCACGCGACTTCGGGTCGCGCAACATCCGCTGCACCTGGGCGGTGAGTACGGCCGGTTGCCGCAGGCGTTGCTGGGCGGCCATGGCCAGCAGTTCCGCGTCCGGCATACTGCTCCAGAGGAAGTACGACAGGCGAGAGGCTAGCTCATACTGGCTGACCGGCGCAAACGGTTTGGCGCTGGCGGTTGCCGTGGCAGGGGGACGGTCCTGCTCGATGCGAAACAGGAAATGAGGCGACACCAGGACACCTTCTAGAGCCGTGACAATGCCTTCCTTGAAGCCGTCGCCCTGCTGGCGGGCCAACTGATACAGCTTCACGAAAGGCGCGGTTTCAGCCGGAGTCACCGGGCGGCGGAAGGCGCGGCGGGCAAAGGTTCCAATGATCGTCTGCGCGCAGGCGTCCGTTTCCGGCTTGCAGACAAAGACCCGCGCCGTGCTGGCCGGACTGGGTCCGATGGGCTGCGTGAATGGCCCTCCGACGTCGATTGATTCAAATCGATTGTCGACGCGCGTTTCCAGGCGATCAGTCTTGATCTTCGTGCCGTACTTGCGCAGTGTCTCGATGTCTTTTTCGCTCAGCTTGCCGCGGACTGAAATCAGCGCTTCCGGCGGCCGCTTGGATGGCTCCGGGCCTTTGTAGCTGGGCGGAAGCCCGTGATAGTTCTTCAGATACGAGGCGGAGAGCAGATGCTCACCCGCTTTCACCTGCGCCCGGACTTCCACAATCTGGCCTTCCAGATCGGTGGCGTCATACTCCCAATCCTTGATCATCTGCCCGTCAATCCAGAAGGCCGGGTGCGCAGGCTCTGACTGATTGGGCCGGTGCCCGTTCAGCACGATGCGGAAGCTGTATTCGCCATCCACCGGGAAGCGATGAATGACGTGCGCGGAGTGCCGTGTGCTGAGGCCGGTGAGGTCGTAGTTGAACAGGTCCTTGGGCAGCGAAGGTTTCTCCACCGTGTCGTTGATCCGGACCGGCGTGGGGTAGTGGATCATCGCCGGCTTCAGCTTCTCCGGCCCATAGATGGCGGCGCGGACCGCGCGTTCAGCGGCATAGAGGTACTTTTCCAGCAGGACGGGCGATAGCGTCAAGGCATCGGAGATGTTGTCGAACCCGAAAGCACTTTCGTCGTTCGGAAAGTCATCAGCGGGGCGGATATCGACTGCCAGCAGATCGCGAATGGTGTTGTTGTACTCGGCCCGGTTCAGTCGGCGAGCGGTGACGCGGCCGGGGTCCGGCTTGGCCATGCGATCCTGGCGGGCGAACTCGGCTTCGAGAAACTTCACCACGGCCTGCACTTCTGCGGCCGGGGGCTTGGCGGCGGAAGGCGGCGGCATCTCGCCGGTCTTCATTTTCGCGGCCACGCGCTCCCAGCGGTCCCGCTCTTCGTCAAAGGAAGCCGCCGTCCGCATCGCGGTGAGGTTGACATCACCAGAGGTAACGGTCGAGTTGTGGCAACCGTAACAGTTCTTTTTGGCGAAAGCAAAAACGGCGGGGGCGTCGGCCGCACGAAGGGCGACATTAGCCAACAAACTCACCGTGGCCAATCGAACGAAGAGGGAGGTCACTGCATTAATAAATTATCACGATTAGGCATTCACCTGACCTAACGGCTGAGGTTCGATACACTGTCCGCGATGGCGAACTTTGCTTTATTTCTCTCGCGCGCGACCGTGGCGGCGGCTATGGTGGCGCTGTTGGGCACGGAATTGTGGGGCGCGGATAATTCCGCGACGCTGCCCAACTACAACATCCCGCTATGGGAGCCCGGGAGCGTCCCCGGAGCTAAGGGCGACGGACCGCTGGATGCGCCGTTTCTGACGGTCTTCATGCCGCCGGCGAACAAGCGCAATGGGTCGGCGGTCATCATCGCGCCCGGCGGTTCGAACATCATGTTGATGTACGGCGTCGAAGGCATCGAGGTGGCGGAGCGGTTCAACGACTGGGGCACCGCGGCCTTTGTGCTGACCTACCGGCTGAACCCGCGCTACGGCGAAACGGATCGGGTGCTGGATGGCAACCGCGCCATGAGGCTGATCAAGTCCCGGGCCAGCGAATGGAAGTTGGACCCCAACCGTATACTGTTCGCCGGTTTTTCGGCCGGTTCGGCCATGGCGCGATCAGTGGCGGCGGCCGCTGGACCGGGCGATCCGAATGCACCCGATCCGGTGGACCGGCTGAACTCGAAGCCGCACACGCTGCTGATGGTCTATTCGGCCGGGCGGGCGACGCCGGGCGAGAAGCTGAAGGAGTTTCCCCCGACGTTCCTGCTTTCGGCAGCGGCTGATGCAGGGGCCGCCAATGGATCGGCTCAGTTGTTTCTGGACATGAACCGGGCCGGCGGAGTCGCCGAGATTCATATCTACCAGCGTGGCCGGCATGGCTTCGGGTCGGCTTACACCAGCCCGGAGTATGGCCCGTGGATGGATGCCTTGAAGCACTTTCTCAATCTGAATCACTTCTTTGGAGCGGCCAAATAGCGATGCGCGGCACAATCCTGGTTTTGGCCGCGCTGAGCGTGGCGGCGGCTGACCTGCCGAAGACGGTGAACGACGGGTATGGCGACTTTCTGTTGGTGCCGGCGGGACCGTTCAAGATGGGCGACAACTTTGGCGATGGCGAATCGCGTGAACGGCCGGTCCATCTGGTGGACTTGGATGCGTTCTACATCGCCAAGTTCGAGGTGACCAACGGGGACTGGAAGAAGTTCCAGTCCGACCCGGGTTATGACGACGCCAAATTCTGGCCCAATGGACGAGTCGTGCCCAAGGATCAAAGTCCTTATTGGACACAGGCCAACAATCACGGCGGGGCCACGCCGGGCAGTGACAACTATCCCGTGCTGGGGGTGAATTGGGACGCGGCCACCGCCTACTGCAACTGGCTGAGCGCGAAGACAGGCAAGAAGTACCGGCTGCCAACGGAAGCCGAGTGGGAGAAGGCGGCCCGCGGCACGGATCAGCGGCGCTTCCCCTGGGGCAATTCCATTGATCCCACTTACGCCAACTTCACCGGTGCCCAGAAGTTCGACACCGGGCAGGTGGTGGGCTACTACGACGGCAGCAAGCGCGGCGATTTTCAGACCCACAACGGGGCATCCCCCTACGGTGCCATGGACATGGCCGGCAATGTGATGGAGTGGTGCCAGGATTGGTACCAGCGCGACTACTACTCGGTCTCGGCCAAGAAGAATCCCAAGGGACCCGAGAAGGGCGCGTATCGCGTGCTGCGGGGTGGGTCGTTCTTTTTTGAAGGGCAGGATCTACGGACGTATGCACGGTCCGGCGCGTGGCCCTCGTTCCAGGCGTTCCGGATGGTGGGCTTCCGCGCAGCACGGGAGCCGTAGGTAGCCACGCTCGCGCCCGCCACCGGGCTGGCTGGAGAGCAGGGGCGAACCTACTGGTCGCGGCTCAGATTCGTGAACGTGATTTGACAAGCGCCTTATTCCCTATCAACAATAGGGTATTGGCAACTCTTTCTCATCTCCGGGCGCTGGAAGCGGAATCCATCCACATCATTCGTGAGGTGGTGGCCCAGTTCCAGCGCCCGTGTCTTTTGTATTCGATTGGCAAGGACTCCTCCGTCCTGCTGCGGCTGGCCCAGAAGGCCTTCTATCCGGGCAAGATCCCCTTCCCGCTGCTCCACATCGACACGACGTACGAGTATCCGGAAATGATCGAGTTCCGTGACCGGTACACGCGCGAGATTGGCGCGGAACTGCTGGTCTACACCAACCAGGAAGCCGTCGCTGCTGGTGCAAATCCCTATGATCTAGGCACTTCGAAGTGCTGCCACCAGCTCCGCACGCGGGCCCTGGTGGACGGATTGAAGCATTATGGCTTCGATGCCGCGCTCGGTGGCGCCCGGCGCGACGAAGAAAAATCACGAGCCAAGGAGCGCGTTTTCTCGCTCCGGGACGCCCACGGCCAGTGGGACCCCAAGAACCAGCGGCCCGAATTGTGGAGCCTCTACAACGGCCACATCAACAAGGGTGAAAGCGTCCGGGTCTTCCCGTTATCGAACTGGACCGAGTTCGATGTGTGGCAGTACATCCACGAGGATTCAATCCCCCTGGTTCCGCTATACTTTGCCGAACCTCGGGAAGTGGTGGTCCGTGAAGGCTCTCTGATCCCCGTGCAGCCGAACGTCAAGTTTCTGCCCGGTGAGGTCTCGGAAACACAGGTCTGCCGCATGCGGTCACTGGGTTGCACGCCCTGCACCGGC
>JBIKMK010000348.1:0-5091 GCA_044359315.1 Bryobacteraceae bacterium
GGCTGAATTGCCGTGGCTTGCGCATTCAGCGGCAGGGGTTTGAACAACTGATAGCCAGCAAACGCTGCCAACCCAACTCCGCCGACGACAAGAATTGCACGCCACGTCTGGAAAGTGTAATCGAACATAGATCCTCGCGACCACCTTAAACTGGAAAACACCCGCAGCAAATGCCGTATCCGAAGCAATTGTCGATAAATGGATCATATCCAGGCTGACAAGAGTATCCGCTTTGGGCGCAACTGGAATTACACTCGACCACGTAGCAAGTAATGCCGTCTTCGCCACCCAAGCACCAAATGCTATCGCGGGTGGTTCGCGACGTTTGTGAGCCCGTAGAATTATATTTGCTACACGCTTCAAATTGGTCGGCTGAAATGGCACCGCCCAGAATGAGCGAAATCAACAGCGGCAAAACAAGCTTTGACATCGTGCTTATTACCTCTGAGCACAGATTACGCTCGGTGATGACTAGTGTCAAGCGAACTTTCAGGGGAAGTCGGCAAGAGGGAATCGCGAAGGTTTTCCGGAATGGAGCCGGATTGCTGGTCACGTGGCCGGCGGAGTGTTTTCTCTATCGAGATATGTAAGGCCAGCGGCGATGTCAACTATTGTTGTTACAATCGATCAAGATGCCTGCTCAGTTCTCGTGCATGCCGCCCTTAAGTCCCACGCAGCAAACGAAAGCAGCCCCATGCCCTCGGTAATCATTGCCGGTGGCGGCTTGGCGGGCTTGGCCTGCGCGGCAGCGCTCGGTGATGCGGGCTACGAGGTCGATCTCTATGAAGCCCGCCCCTTCCTGGGTGGCCGGGCCACCTCTTACGATGTCGGTGGCGAACACATCGACAACTGCCAGCACATCCTGCTGAAGTGCTGCGTCAACCTGCTCGACTTCTATGCCCGCCTCCAGGTGGCGGACCGCATCGGCTGGCACAAACGCTTCTACTTCATCGAACCCGGCGGCCGCACCTCGACGCTGGAAGCCGGCCACTTCCCCAAGCCGCTCCACTTCACCGAATCGTTCCTCAAAGCCACCTGGCTGTCGCTCGGCGAAAAGCTGGCGCTCGGCCGCGCTCTGCTGGCCCTGCAAATGGAGCGCACCTCCCGCACGGACTTGGCGCAGATCACCATGCTGGACTGGCTCCAGGAAAAGAAGCAGCCCGCGCGCTTGATCGAACGTTTCTGGCGGCAAGTCCTGGTCAGCGCCATCAATGAAGAGCTGGACCGCATGGCCGCTATCCATGGCTTCCAGGTCTTCTGGCTCGGCTTTCTCGCCGCCCGCGACTCCTACGAGATGGGCATCCCCAACGTGCCGCTCGGCAGCCTCTATTCCAGCGAGGCCTGGAGCCGTTACCCCACCGTGCGCATCCACCTGCGCGCGCGCGTCGACGAGTTCAGCGGCGCGGGTGTCCGCGTTAACGGCGAACTCAAAACCGCCGACGCCTACGTCTCGGCCCTCCCGGTTGAGCCCGCGCGCGGCTTCGACTATTCGCCCATCACCGGCATCCACCTCTGGTTTGACCGGCCCGTCACCGATCTGCCGCACGGCACCCTGCTCGATCGCACCATGCAATGGTTCTTCACCAAAGGCTCCGGCGACTATCTGCAAGTCGTCGTCAGCGCCTCGCGATCACTGCTCGAAATGCCGCGTCAGGAAGTGATCGACCTGGCCATCCGCGATCTGGCCGAGTTTCTGCCGCTGGTCCGCGAAGCCAAGCTGGTGAAGGCCCATGTAGTGAAAGAAGCCCGCGCGACGTTCTCGGCCAGCCCCGCCGCCGAGCTGTTGCGTCCGGACGTCCGCACCGCCGAACCCAACGTCTTCCTGGCCGGTGACTGGACCCGCTCCGGCTGGCCGGCCACCATGGAAGGCGCCGTCCGCAGCGGCTACATCGCCGCTGAAGCCGTCAGCGGCAAGAAGTTTCTGCTCCCCGACATTGCTTGACTGCATCGCATGACCACCATGACCGTTCTCTACGATGGCCGCTGCACCTTCTGCCAGCGCTCCCGGCGGATGGGTGAAGCGCTCGACTGGCTGAAGCTCACCCGCTGGGTGCCGAACACGGAAGCCCAAGGCAGCATCGTGGTCGAAAAAGGCGGCCAGCGGTTGATCTACTGGCAAGCCGTCAAGGCCATCGCGTTAAAGATGCCGCTGATCTGGCTGCTGATTCTGCCCGCCCTGGCCATGCTCCCCATCTTCGACCCCATCGGCGACCGCGTCTACCGCTGGATCGCCGCCAATCGCTACCGCCTAGGTGGCGACCACTGCGACATCAGCTAGCCTGTCCCCATACGTTCCGGCCAAGCCAACGGTATTTATAAGGACCCGGAGCTTCGACCAGCCCCATGCGTCAGCTTGGGGCTTTCGCCGCCCGAGTAGCCCCCAAACACCCCGCCCGCAGCACTTTTCACGGCCCTCTTTGCGCCTTCGTGCCTTCGCCGGAAAAATCGCCCGCAAACTGGGATAATCAAATCATGCGGTTTTTGTTAGCTCTGCTTCTGTCGCTTCCCTTGTTGGCCGACGCCCCCATGACGCGCCTCCGCATCGATGTAAAGACGTTGGGGGGCAAGCCCATTGAGCGCGCGGCTGTCGTAGTCCGCTTTATTGAAGGCCGCTCCGTCGTCAAGCTGGGCAAGAAGATCATCACCAACTGGGAAGTCCGCACCAACCAGGATGGCGTCGCCCGCATCCCCACTGTCCCCCAAGGCAAAATCCGCATCCAGGTGATCGCCAAGGGCTACCAGACCTTCGGCCAGACCTTTGACGTCGACGAAGAAGAGCGCACCATCGAAATCAAGCTCAACCCCCCGCAGCCTCAGTTTTCCGCCCACGAGCCCGAATAGCACCCCGCCTAGGGAGCCGCAATCGCCGCCTGCACCAGCGGGATCAAGCTTGAGGTAAATCGCTGCGCGCCCTCTTCGCCCAGATGGTAGCCGTCCCAGAACATTTCCGGCGGCAGTGAGCCCGACGCCACCGGCACCAGCACCGTCACGCCCGCCGCCTTCCCGGCGCGCACCAGCGCCTGTGCTCCATCCTGCTTGTTCAGCGTCGGCGGCACCACCAGGATCAGCCGCGCCCCCTGCGCCTCCGTCATCTCCCGGATCAGCCGCAACCGCTCGCCGCCCCGATCCAGCACCGCGGCATCACTCAGTGGAGCCACGGGCGGCAAGGTCATGCGCTGCGTCAATGTGGGCAGCCCCGGCATCAGCCGCCCCAACAGCACCTTGCGCAACTCGCTGCGATTGCCATAAAAGCTGCTCAAGTGCGCAAAGGCCATGCCGGCGGTATTGGTCGGATGCAGCTGCAGCACCTGGGCCACCTCCGGCAAATCGCTCAGCAGCATCTGTTCGTGGGCAAACCGCTCGCCCCGGGTCTCATCGTTCACCACTTGGCGCGGCGTCAAGGTCAGCACCACCACCTCCGGCCGCGACCCCTCGGCAAACAGCCGCCGCAAGCCGTAATACCAGTCGTAGAAGCTGGTCTGTTCAATCATCAGCCGCCGCGCGTCCCACCCCGGCTCCAGCGCTGGCTTCACCTGATCAAACTTCAACGCAAAGTTCAGCAGAGAATTGCCGACAAACAAGATTCGCCGTTGCGTCACCGCCGGGGCTGGGCGCAGCATCACCGCCCCCCGGTACTCATCCGCAATGCGCGCATAGATCTTGCTGATCCGCGGCAGGCCCACGCGCGAAGCTGCCTCCACCACGCCCAAGAACAGCGCCGCCACCAGTAGTGCCACCGCGATCCAACGCTTCATCCGGCCCGCGGGCACCGACTGCGAATCAGAACTGGAAGTAGATAAATGCATTGACTTGATTGCCCGCAAAGAAAGTAACGATCATCACCAGCGACATCGCCGCCGCCAGCCGGTAAGGCACCGGCATCGTCTCCAGCGCATACTCCTCGTCGCGCATCTCCAGCACCAGGTCCAACAGCATCAGCGGCACCGTAAACAACGCCAGAAACTTAAAGCCCATCACATACTCCGGCTGCCAGTTCCAACGCGTCACACCCTGCAGGAACTTCATCGCCTCGCCAAACGACTGGGCCCGGAAAAACACCCACGCCAGACACACCAAATGGAACAAGAAGATCCGCTGCAGCCACGCCACCGGAGAAAACAGCCCCAACCCCCGCTCCGCTGGACTCTCTGCCAGCCCCAGCACCCTTCTGCCCAGCCGCTCCACCCCCAGCCACAACCCGTGGATCCCGCCCCAAATCACAAACGTCCAGTTCGCCCCATGCCACAACCCGCCCAACAACATCGTCGTCATCAGGTTGCGGTAAGTCATCAACTCCCCACCACGGTTGCCGCCAATCGGGATGTACAGGTAATCCCGCAGCCAAGTACTCAAGCTGATGTGCCACCGCCGCCAGAAATCTTGAAGACTGGTGGCCAGATACGGCTGCCGGAAGTTCACCATAAAGTGGAAACCCATCAGCTGTGCCGATCCCCGAGCAATGTCGCTATACCCCGAAAAATCGCCGTAAATCTGCCACGCAAAGGCATAGCTGCCCAGCAGCACCAAAGCCAGGTTCGGCTCCCCCAACTTGCCGGAAAACGCCGCATCCGCCATCAGCGCGCAATTGTCGGCGATCACGCACTTGCGGAACAGGCCGGACGCAATCAGCATCAAGCCATCAAACACCGACTGCGGCACAAACGTCCGTGGCTGCTGCACCTGCGGCAACAAGTGCGACGGCCGCTGAATGGGCCCGGCAATCAGGTGCGGAAACAGCGTGATGAACAACGCATAATCCACCAACGATTCCGCCGGCTCCAGCTTCCGGTTGTAAACGTCCACAATGTAGGCCAGTTCCTGGAACGTGTAGAAAGAAATGCCCGGCGGCAGAATCCACTGCAATAGCGGCAACGACGCGCTAACCCCAATCCCCCCCAGCGCATCCACCAGCGACGACGCAAAAAAGTCGTAATACTTAAAGAAGCCCAGAAAACACAGATTCAGCCCCACTGAAAGCGCCAACAACAGCTTCCGCTGCGTCGGATTATTGGACCGCGCAATGATCCGGGCACACTGATAGTCCACCAGCGTCGAAATCAGAATCAGCGTCAAAAAACGCCAATCCCACCA
>JBIKMK010000349.1:0-5090 GCA_044359315.1 Bryobacteraceae bacterium
GTGCGAGCGCAATTAATCGTCGCAGACTCATATATGAACTCATCCTCCAAAGAAGACAAATAACTGCGACCAACCCCCGGGACACTGGGTAAGTGTGACCCCAATGCTAACCTGACTTCCCACGCCGCTGTCAAGCAAAATGAGATGGTGGCGCCTTCGGGAAGTCATTTGTAAACACTTGATCATCAGGTAAAACCCAGCACCCCGCCAGGACTCCGGCGAGCAGTGGCGGTTCCCAGCGAGAATAGGAGACGTGCTTGCCCGACTCATCCGTCTCCACCCGATTGACAACGTGGCCGTTACCGCCAAGCCCGAAGGGTTGGCCCCAGGGAGTGTCGTCGAAGCCGGGTTCGCCGTCCGGGACTTCATTCCGGCGGCGCACAAGGTGGCGCTGCATGACATTCCGAAGGGCGCTGCCATCATCCGCTATGGACAGGTGATCGGCTATGCCGAAGACAACATCCCACAAGGGGCGTGGGTACACACCGACTTGATGGCCTTGCCTGTGCCACCGCCGCTGGATGCGTTGCCCATGGCGACGGAGGTTCCACCAGACCTCCCCCCGATGACGGGCATGACCTTTGAGGGCTTCCGGAATGCGGATGGGTCAGTGGGCACCAAGAACCTGCTGGGGATCACCACCACGGTGCAGTGCGTGGCACCCACTGTTGAGTTTGCCGTCCGCCGTATCAAGGCCGAGTTGCTGCCGCGCTACCCGAATGTCGATGATGTCCTGGCCATCACCCATCCTTACGGCTGCGGCGTGGCGATCAATGCACCTGGTGCCGACATTCCCATCCGCACCATCCGCAACCTGAGCCTGAACCCCAATTTTGGCGGCGCACCCATGGCGGTTAGCCTGGGGTGCGAGAAGCTCCAACCCGCCCGCCTGTTTCCGCCTGGACCCTCCCTGCCGGTGCTGGCCGACGATGGTTATGTCATCCGGTTGCAGGATGCCGAGCATCACAGTTTTGGCGACATGATCGCCGCCATCATGCGGGCCGCGGAGCGGCGCTTGGAACAACTGAACCGCCGCCAGCGCACCACCTGCCCGGCCTCCGACCTGGTGGTGGGTTTTCAATGTGGCGGCAGCGACGCATTCTCGGGCGTGACGGCCAACCCCAGCCTGGGTTTCGCGGCCGACCTACTGGTCCGGGCGGGGGCCACGGTGATGTTCTCGGAGGTGACGGAGGTGCGCGACGCCATTCACCTGCTGACCGCCCGCGCCGCGAACAGGCAGGTGGCCGAAGAACTGGTGCGCGAGATGGCCTGGTATGACGAGTATCTGGACCGCGGCTCGGCCGACCGCAGCGCCAACCCCACGCCCGGCAACAAGCGTGGCGGCCTATCGAACATTGTCGAAAAGGCACTGGGCTCCATCGCCAAGTCGGGAACCACGGCGATCCAGGCGGTTGTCCGGCCGGGTGACCGCGTCACGAATCGTGGCCTGATCTTTGCCGCCACCCCCGCCAGCGATTTCATTTGCGGCACCTTGCAAACGGCCGCCGGGATGAACATGCATGTCTTCACCACCGGTGAAGGTACGCCGTATGGCTTGGCTTCCGTGCCGGTGATCAAGGTGAGTTCACAGACGTCGCTGGCCCAACGGTGGCCGGACCTGATCGACCTGGACGCGGGCCGTATCGCCACCGGAGAAGCCTCCATCGAAGATGTGGGCCAGGAACTGTTCCAGATGATCCTCGATGTCGCCAGCGGCCGCCGCCGGACATGGGCCGACCATTGGGGTCTGCACAATGCGACAGCCCTGTTCAACCCCGGTCCGGTCACGTGAGAAACAAGGGCGTTGACAAATAGTCATAATCACCCTATATTCGATATAGAATGATGTCTATGGGCGCAACGAAGTTCTCCCTCACCGAACCAGCCCACCTTGCGGCTGCCTTCCCTCCATGCCTTCCGGCCACCCCCACCTGTTGTCCCTGTTGTTGCTGAGTCCCCCGCTCTGAACAGGCACACTTGCCTGCCCCCCCTCAGCCGGAGCGAGATTCACCCGTCAAGAACGCTGACGGCGAACCGCTTTATTTACCAACACTTCAAAGGAAACGACAACTGACATGATCAAAGGAAACATTCTCAAGGACTTTATCCGGATGGCACTGACCGCGCTTTGGATCGCGGGCGTATCCCTCACCTTCCGGCACCTTCTGAGCGAAAAGCCAGCCACAGCCTCACTGCCACAGAATTACGTTTCGGAGGTGGCGCGATGAGCTACACCCAATCACCCTTGGTAGCCCGGAGATTACCCGGAGCGCCGGTTCCGTTCGAAAGCGAGGCGACACTGCTGATCGGGAAGATCAGCCGTTTGGCCGCCGAAGAGACATCGCCCGAGGCCTTTGTGCAGTCCGCCACGCGGGAGATCGGAACAGCCCCCACCACCACCGAGGTCTCCTTGACACTGCGAAATCCAGTAACGGGCGAAGTTTGGCAGGGCGCGGTCCAACAGGATCGGCCAGTGAAATCCGAGTTCTCGCTTGACCTGGAGGTGCGGGGTGTCCGTTATGGCCGCCTGGAACTGCGCACGACCGGCGGGGCCGTCGCCGCACTGATGCTGGCGCAAACCTTGGCCGATCAATTGGCCCGGTATGGAGAATTGCAGGCAGAGCGCTCTCGCAACGAGCATCTGGTCGCCTTCGGTCTCGCCTCTGGACAACAGTTGCGCCGCCGGAAACTGGCGGCTCGCGCCAGCGGTATCTTAATCTCCCAACGGAGCTGGTCTGAGTTCCAGGCCCACTCCTGGATGGAGGCCGAAGCCCGGCGGCAACGGCGCTCCGTCACCGCAATTGCCGAACAGGTCATCGAAAACTCCCTGCAAACCAACTGGTTGAAAGCTACGGCCTAAAGATGCAACCCACTTGGGTCTACTTGCCCCCCGAGACTGGAATCTCACCCTCCGCGAAAGGAAACATGATGCACACTATTGCTCTCGCCGCCCTCCTGGCCATCGGCGCGTCGGCGGCCCCCGCCCCGGCACTAACTGGACTCTGGGAGGCCAGTGTCCAAGTGAACGAACTGAAGGTCCCGTTTAAGTTCGGGATCTCCGCCGAAGGCCAGCGCGTCGAAGGCTGGTTCTTCAATGGCGAGGATCGGGTCAACTCTACCTCCGGACAGCTCACCGATGGCCAGTTGACGCTCCAGTGGGCCCACTATGGCACCAAGCTCACGGCCACCGTGGCCGACGGCAAGCTGACCGGCACGTATCATACCCGCCGGGGCGGGTACACCTTCCAGGCCCAACCCGCGCCGCCAGTAACGGCCGGTCCCGGGAAACTGCCCCAGATCGACGGGCTTTGGGAGATCCCCGTGAAGAGCCCGAAGGGCGAGCAGGCGTGGCATTTCGTCGTCCAACAGAAAGGACCGGAAGTGTCCGCCACCATCCTGCGGATCGACGGCGATACCGGCGCACTGACCGGCCGCTTTGAGGAAGGCAAGGTTCTGCTGAGCCATTTCTCCGGCGCGCGGCCTTCCGTGTTGGAAGTGACGCCGCAGGCCGACGGCACGCTAGCGCTGAAGTGGAACGGCCAGACGAACTATACGGCCACCCGTCAGGCCGAAGCCCGCGCGAAGAACCTGCCCGCTCCCTCTGACCCGGGTGCCCATACTCGGGCCAAGAATGACGCGGAGCCGTTCCGGTTCAGCGCTCCCGACCTGACAGGAAAGCTCGTCACCGAAAGTGACCCTAAGTTCCGCGGCAAGGTCGTCCTGGTGAACATCTCCGGCAGCTGGTGCCCCAACTGCCACGACGAAGCGCCGTTCCTGGAAGCGTTCTACAAGAAGTATCGCGACCAGGGCCTCGAAATTGTCGCGCTCTCCTTTGAAGAGGCCGAGCAATTAGCCGACCCGGTGCGGTTGCGCGCCTTTGTCGCGAAGTACGGACTGGACTACACCGTGCTGCTGGCGGGCGAGACGTCCACCGCCAAGGAGAAGCTGGCCTTACAGGCCGACAACTGGAACTCCTGGCCCACCACCTTCTTCCTGGGCCGCGATGGCCGGGTGCGGCATGTGCACGCGGGATTTGCGGGCAAGGCCAGCGGTCCGCTGTATGAGGAAGCGAAGAAGGAATTCACCGCGACGGTGGAGCGGCTGCTCGGTGAGGCTTACCGTTCAGCGCGATAAGTGATCACATGTTCTGGCTTGGTTGAATGATGAAGCTCTCTCTTGGAGAGCTTCATGAACCGGATGCCCCACCAAGAGGCTCAGAGCCTGCGAAGATTGGTTCCAGTACCACCATACATTGGCTTACCAAGCAACGACCTGATAGAATCTGTCAGATTTTTAGGAGGAAATCCGTTATGAAATTAGCAGTGCTCGCTACCCTCTTTGCTGCCTTCGCCTCAGCCGGCACGGTAGTTACCTTTCAGCCATCCGAAATCGGCGTCAGCTATAGCTGTTGCCCCTCCGTGACCAACCAGTGGTCAGCGTACGGAATCACCGGCGTTGACCTCTTTTGGTATGAGGATCCTCGTGACACTTTCGACACGTTCGGCGTCTCCATCGACAGCTCGAACGGTGGCTGGATCCTCTTTGATGCTCCCACGACGTTAACAATTGACTATTGGGTGATTTGGATCAGTAGGGGGGTGTATAAGGTCTACGATTCGGCCGACACACTATTGGATACGCTCACTGTCGAGGCTTCGGCCGCCGATGTACTAGGAACCTACACCTTCACCGGCAATAACATCTCGAAGCTGCAAATTCTGGGTACTAAAGGTTTAAGTCAAGTGAGCACACTGACGTTTGATGGCAACTCCCCGATTCCGGAGCCTGCTTCCTTCGTGCTGATCGGTGCGGGCATTGGTGCTCTTGCACTGCTGCGCCGCCGCGCGTAGGGCTGGAGAGTTCTCTTCCCCCAGCCAGAAGCCAAAAACCAACCTGAGGGGTGAGCCGGCAGCTCGCCCCTTTTGTATTTCTGCCGAACCCCGCCTCATCGTTACTTCAGCGGCGAGTGCAGCGCTACCCGATTCCCTTCACTGTCTTCAAATTCGGCCACAAACCCCTGAGCCCCAATCGCCGTCTTCGGATAAAGCGTTTTGCCGCCCTGCGCTGCGGCGCGGGCCAGAACCGCATCG
>JBIKMK010000012.1:0-16904 GCA_044359315.1 Bryobacteraceae bacterium
TGCGGGTTGTAGGGCACCGCTTCCGGCGCGAAGTAATAGGTGCTCTCGCCGCCCATTTCGTGCAGGTCGACGAACACCACCGGATACCAATCGAGCAGCATCTTGATGCGCGCGCGCGTTTCTGGCTGCGTCAGGGCGAACCAGTCGCGGTTCATGTCGAAGTTGTAGTGGTTGGACCGGCCACCGGGCCACGGCTCGTCATGTTCGGCCGACACGGCATGGATGTTGGGCTCCAGACCTTCGGCCACTTCAAAGTTGTGGACGAAGCGGTTGCGGCCGTCGGGGTTCTGGATGGGGTCGATCAGGATCAGGGTGTTGGCCAGGATGTCGTCCACCATCTTTGATCCGCGTGCCGCCAGCAGGTGATAGGCGGCCAACATGGCGGAATCGGTAGTGGAGATCTCATTGCCGTGCACTGAATAGGCCAGCATGATGACGGCCGGCAGGTTGGCCATGAGGCGCTTGGCTTCCGCTTCGGGCGTCTTGCGCGGGTCGGCCAGCTTCTTCATGGTGGCCTGGATTTCGGGCAGACGCTTCAAGTTTTGGTCGTTGCCGATGGTGACCACGATCAGTGGCCGCTTCTCCCAACTTTCGCCATAGGTGGCCACCTTGCACTTGGCGGGCACGGCAGCGCAGAGGGCGTTGAAGTACTGGACGGTCTGCGCGGGTGAGGCGATGCGTTCGCCGGGTTCAAAGCCCAGAACTTTCTTGATGGTGGGAATGGCGGGGTCGTAGGTGGTGCCCGGCCAGAATTCAAACTTGGATTGCGCGGCCAAAGTGGCCACAGCCAATGCGAAGGAGACGAGAAACTTCATCGTCTTCCAGGATAAACGTCATTGCAACTCAGGCGGAAGGAGCAGTGGGATCCGCTCGCGGGTCACGCCGATTTCCGAAGGCGACGATGAGGCCGTTGTCCGCGATCGCCTTCACGTGGGCCAAATCCTTCCCGCGTGGACAAGTCAGGCGGCCCTCCCTTCAGGCAACCGATCAAGTGCGACCATGGCCGCTGCTGGGCGTCACGGGCTTTGCGGAGCTCGCCGCGCACAATCTCAGCTTTCGATAGGCCGGTCAGCCGGGCTGTTTCCTCCAGCCAGTCCGCGATCTCCTTGGTCAATCGCAAGCTGATGGTGGTGTCCATACGAGAACAGTGTATGCCGCCTAGGCCGCATCCGGCGTATTCTGGCTGGATCAAGCAACGTGCCTATGCCATCGGGGTGTTAGCTTGGGGATTGAGGTACGGCATATGGATTTCTGGCAGCAGCACGGTTGGCTGTTTCTGATCGGGTGCGCGTTCTTCCCGCGCATCACGACACTGTTTTTCTCGGCGGCCTCATTTGGATTGTGGTCGATCCTCGGGTGGATCTTTGCACCGCATTTCCTGGTCGCTTTCCTGGCGACCACTTATTACTGGCACAGCAATCCGATTCTGGTGATGATCGCCTGGGGCTTTGCATTTGCGGGCACGGGCGGTGAGGCCAAGGTGGCCGACAACCGGCGGCGGAAGTGGCGGGGCTAGAGGCCACAGTCAGCGAGGCGGCGTTCCAGGTACCGGCGTTCGGCGGGGTTGCGGACCAACTGTAAGGCGGCCTGGTAGGCGCTGGCGGCCTCTGGCAGGCGGCCCGCCCGGCGGAGCAGGTCGGCTTTGGCGGCGGGCAGCAAATGGTAGCCGGCCAATTCTCCGCGCTGCTCCAGATTCTCGATCCAGCGCAGGCCGTGCTCGACACCCAGGGCCATGGCCAGCGCGGCGGCGGCGTTGAGTTCCACCACGGGCGTGGGGGCCCATTGCAGGAGGGCACCATAGAGCGCTGAAATCTGTTGCCAGTCGGTTTCTGCGGCCGACGGGGCCCGCACATGGAGCGCGGCAATCGCGGCTTGGATCTGGTACGGGCCTGGTTGCCGCAACTGGAGAGCTTGGTCCAGCGCCGCTACGCCGAGCGAAATTTCGGGGGCACTCCAGGCGGTACGGTCCTGTAGTTCGAGGGGAACCAGTTCACCTTCCGGGGACATGCGCGCGGCGCGGCGGGCGTGGGTCAGCGTCATCATCGCCAATAGGCCGCCGGCCTCGGCTTCGCCGGGCAGCAGTTCTACGCTCAACCGGGCAAGGCGGATCGCCTCCGCACAAAGATCGGGCCGCAACGACGAAGGCGCTTCGGTGGCAGCGTAGCCTTCATTGAAGATCAGGTAGATGACTTGGAGCACCGCCGCCACCCGGTCCGGCAATGCTTCGTTGGCCGGGATCTCGTAGGGGATGCCCGCCTCCCGGATCTTCTTCTTGGCGCGGACCAATCGTTGGGCTGTGGTGGTGGGGTCTTCCACAAAGGCCCGGGCAATTTCTCGTGTCGTCAGACCGCCCAGGGTGCGCAGCGCCAATGCCGTGCGGGCTTCGGGAGAAAGAGCCGGGTGGCAGCAGGTGAACAGTAGGCGGAGGCGGTCATCCTCGACGCCGGAAGGATCTTCGGCCTCCGGCTCGTTGGAGGGAGCCGCCGGTTCGATCTCCAGCGGGACGCTGCGTTGACGGCGAAGGGTATCGAGCGCGGCCCGGCGGGAAACAGTGTTGATCCAGGCGGCGGGCCGGTCCGGCAACCCATCGCGCGCCCAGACAGTGAGCGCGCGGGTGTAAGCCTCCTGCAGGGCATCTTCGGCCCGGTCGAAGTCGCCGGTCAACCGGATTAGGCTGGCCAGCATGCGCGCACCGTCGCTGCGGACCACGTCCTCGACGATGCGCGCCAGCAGCATGGTTCTAGGCGCCCATCCCGAGGGGTCGGACTTCGACGCAACCGTCTGACGCTCCGGGGCACTTGGCCGCCCACGCGAGCGCCTGTTCCAGGTTCTCGACTTCCACCAGGTAGAAGCCGCCCAGCTGCTCCTTAGTTTCCGCGAATGGTCCGTCCAGGGTCAGCACTTTGCCGTTCTGGACGCGGACGGTGGTGGCGGTCGAAATGGGTTTCAGTTCCGCCCCACCCCGGATGACCCCGGCTTCGGCCATTTCCTTGCCGTACGCCGAGTACCGGGCGTACATGGCGTGCATGTCGTCCTGTGACATGGCGGCCATCTGCTGCTCGTCGCCATAGATGAGGGATGCGTATTTCATGATTGAGTGTCCTTGAAGTGATTTTAGGTTCCGGAGAAGTCCGGACACATGCTCGACGCCGGGAGGCTCTGATTTCGACAGGGCCACGGAACTATTTTTGCAGGCGGCGGTGCGCTGGCCCAATTTGCTAGCCTGACAGCCATGGTGAAGATTCTCGTCGCTTTATGGGCCGTATCGATTGCGCTCGCTCAACCAAAGGCTCTGGATTGGGCCAAGATTGATGCCGAAACGTTGCTGCATTTCACCAAGATCGTGCAGATCAACTCGGCCGATCCGGGCGGCAGCGAAAAGCCGGTGGTGGACTACCTGAAGGCGGTGCTGGACAAGGAAGGCATCGAAACCAAGGTCTACGAGATTGAGAACTTTGCCGACCCCAGCATCCACCGCCCCAACCTGGTAGCTCGCCTGAAGGGAAGCGGCAAGAAGCGGCCGATCCTGCTGATGGGCCACACCGACACGGTAAATATCGACCCCAAGAAGTGGAAGCACGGCCCGTTTTCCGCTCATCGCGAGGATGGCTATATTTACGGTCGCGGTACGCTCGACGACAAACCGGATGTGGTGGCCTGCCTGATGACCATGCTGCTGCTGAAGCGGCAGGGCGTGAAACTGGACCGGGACGTGATCTTCCTGGCCGAATCAGGCGAAGAAGGCGCGACGTCGGTGGGCATCGCCTTTATGGTGAACCAGCATTACGATGCCATCGACGCCGAATACTGCCTGGCCGAAGGCGGGCAGGTGACGCGCATCAACGGCAAGATCCGCAACGTGTCCGTGGAGACCACCGAGAAGCTTCCTTCCGGCGTGCGGCTGGTGGCGACCGGTGTGGCCGGGCATGGCTCGATGCCGCTGCGGTCGAATCCGGTGGCCCATTTGGCCCAAGCAGTGGGCCGGGTGGCGGCCTGGCAGCCGCCGATGCGGATGAACGATACGACTCGCACCTACTTTGAGCGCTTGGCGACCGTGGTCGGCCCCGAAGATCGCGATCGCTTCAACGGCCTGCTGAACCCAGACAAGACGGACGCCATCCAGGAGTATCTGGCCATCAACGATCCGTTCCACAACTCAATGTTGCGGACGTCGATCTCGCCCAACATCATCAAGGCCGGCTACCGGATCAACGTGATTCCGTCGGAAGCCGAAGCGACGCTGGACATCCGGGCGCTGCCGGACGAAGATTTGCCCAAGTTCTATGAGCAGCTGAAGAGCGTCATCAACGATCCGTCGATCAAGATCGTGCGTGACACCTTCAACGCCCGTCCGCCCGCCGCGCCCTCCAGCCTGACGAACGAGGCCTTCAAGACGATCGAAACGCTCTCGCAAAAGCACTATCCGGGTGTGCCCGTGCTGCCCACCATGATGACCGGCGCCACCGATATGTCATTCCTGCGGGCCAAAGGAATGCAGTGCTACGGCCTGGGCCCGATCATGGACGCGGAGGACATCCAGAAGGGCTTTAGCTACCACTCAGACCAGGAGCGGATTGTTGAAGCGGCTTTGTACCGTCACGCGAAGTTCCACTACGAGATCGTGGAGCAGCTGGCGGCGGCGAAGTAACCGCCAAGCTGCGATCGGGTGGCGTTGAAGTGCTATCGTCCCGTGAGTCGAAGCACTTGCCCGGGCACGAGTGCCGGTAGCCGGCCGAGCAGATCGGGAACGAGCCTGAGAAGTACGTCAGCGGTCGTTGATGGGGTGTCGAGAATGACCACGGCGAGAGAGCGTGAGGCCAAACTCTGTTGGTACGGGAGATTCTTGTCCACCGTTAAGAGGACTTCGAAACCCGCAACCTCGGCGGCCGCGAGGAGGCGTCCATTCGAGAGGCCTTTGAGTCCAGCGAAGCGGCTGGTCTGGCAATCGTGGCCAGGAAACGCGTGACGCAGGCTCTCGTCAATACACTCGTCGAGAAGAATCCGCACTTAGTGAATGGCGAAGAGGCTTTCCCGCGCTTCTGCCATGGCTCGCAAGGCGGCTTCCTTGCTCACGGTGGGGAAACCTTCCAAAAATCGCTCGACCGTGTGTCCGGCTTCGATGTAATCGAACAAGGTGCGCACCAGCACGCGAGTGCCCCTGAACACAGGTTCGCCGGACATGATTTCGGGATCGCGGATCACAACCGATTCCATGCTTCGAGTCTACATCCGTTGTCCCAACCTGACGGGGGCGGTCCCGGATGGCGGTGTCAGACCTCCGGCCGATACTCGGCTAAGGCTTGGCCTGCTACCATTCCGAAGCTCAACCATCCCTCCTGCGCCCTTCGCGCCTGATCTGCTAGCCTGACTCGCATGATGCGAGCGCTGCTGTTTCTCATTCCCTCTGCCCTCCTGTTCGCCCAAGCACCTCTCGATTGGGCCAAGATCGACGCCGAAACCTTGCAGCACTTTACGGCGCTGGTGAAGATCAACTCGACTGACCCTGGCGGCAGTGAGGAACCGGTGGTGAAGTATCTGAAGGCGGTGCTGGACAAGGAAGGCATCGAGTCGAAGATCTTCCTGCGAGAGAACTTCGGCAACCCCGACATCAAGCGGCCCAACATCGTGGCGCGCATCAAGGGCAATGGCAAGAAGAAACCGCTGCTGATTGTCGGCCATACCGACACGGTGAACATCGACCCCAAGAAGTGGACCCATCCGCCGTTTTCCGCCCACCGCGAAGGCGGCTACATTTATGGCCGCGGCACGGTGGACGACAAGGACAACCTAACGGCGGCGCTGATGTCGATCATCCTGATCAAGCGGCAGAAGCTGGCGCTGGACCGGGACGTGATCTTTTTGGCGGAGGCGGGTGAAGAGGGCGCGACGTCGGTGGGTATTGCCTTCCTGGTCAGCCAGCACTATGACGAGATCGATGCTGAATACTGCCTGGCTGAAGGTGGCGGCGTTACGAGAACGGGTGGCCGGTTGCGGAACGTTTCGATCCAAACCACCGAGAAGCTGCCTTCGGGGGTGAAGCTGGTGGCGACCGGCGTGGCCGGGCACGGTTCGATGCCGCTGCGGTCGAATCCGGTGGTCCACATCGCGCAGGCGGTGGCGAAGGTGGCCGCCTGGCAACCGCCCATGCGCTTGAATGACACCACCCGCACCTACTTTGAGCGCCTGGCTACCGCTTCAACCCCCGAGGAGCGGGAGCGCTATAACGGTCTGCTGAACCCGGAAAAGACGGACGCCGTTCAGGAATATCTGGCCGTCAATGAACCGCGGCACAACTCGATGCTCCGGACATCGATTTCGCCCAACGTGATCCAGGCCGGCTACCGCCGCAACGTGATCCCGTCGGAGGCCGAAGCGACGCTGGACATCCGGGCGCTACCGGATGAGGATTTGCCCAAGTTCTACGAAACGCTGAAGAGCATCATCAACGATCCGGCCGTTAAGATCGTGCGCGATATGGGCTCCAACCGGCCGCCCGCCAAGCCCTCCGGCCTGGACAATGAGGCCTTCAAGACCATCGAGACAGTGGCGAAGAAGCACTATCCCGGTGTTCCGGTGCTGCCCACCATGTCCACCGGAGCGACTGACATGGCGTTCCTGCGCGGCAAAGGGATGCAGTGCTATGGAGTGGGCCCGATGACCGATTCCGAGGATGGTCCCAAGGGTTATGGCGCGCATTCCGACCAGGAGCGGATTTTGGAGTCCTCGCTCTACACCTTCGTCAAATTCCACTATGATCTGGTGGAACAGCTGGCGGGCGCGAAGTAGGGCCTTGCGCAGGAAGAGGTGGAAGTGGGCAGGTTTGCGCGGGAGGCCCAATTGTTGTTGACAGTGTGTGCTACTCTAATAAGGCTGGAAGGGCCTCGCCTGCTTCCCCATCCCCAAACGGAGTACAACCGACCTCGTTCATGAGCTTTACCGTTTTCCTTGGAAATTTACCTGTCTGGGTGACCGCCGACGATATTCAATCGTGGCTCACCGCAGAAAACCTAGTCGCCGACCATATCAAAGTTATCCGCAATCCTGAGACCCAGGAATCCAAGGGTTTTGCTTTTATCGAGGCTCCCAACCAGGAGGAGATGAATTCCATCATCCGCCGGTTTGATCGGGCTCCGCTGGAAGACCGCTTGCTGCGCGCCAACCCGGCGCAACCGCCGAAGGGCAAGACCGGTGCCCCGGCACCGCGTCCGGCCTATGGAGCTCCGGCTCCCGCGATGGCTGGTGCAGCGGGTGCTCCGCAGGGTACCGCAGGGGCCGCTGGCTTAGCCCAGCGCAATCGCCGTGGTGGCAAGAAGCACCGCAAGGGCCGTCCCGACGGTCCGCCGAGCGCCTTCGCTGAAGAGCTGGCCAAAGCACTCTAGGCCTATTCCGGTGGGGAGGATGCGGAAGTGTTATACTTTCTGCACCTTTCTGGCAGGAGTAAGTCGTGAGTGGACGGTGGCTGGTACGCGGGGTGTTTCTCCTGGGCATGGCTGCCCTGGGATGGAAGCAAAGCTTTCCGTGGGAAAGCTTAAGCGCCGCAATCGCGATAGCGTTGACATTCGTATTTGCTGAGCATCGGCTCCGGCATCAATCTCCCATGAGATTGGTGGGCGGGGCCGTCGGCGTTTTGGTGGGACTTTTGGCCGCCCGGTTGTTGCCGTCGGTTCCGCCCTCGCTGGAGGGACTGACCTGGCTGATCCCGCTGGCGTTCGGCTACGGCGGGCTGATGCTGGGGGCGGATGCCGCGGATTCCTTCAGCGGCGCGGCCCGCGGCGACAATACGGTCATCGCCAAGATTCTCGATACCAGCGTCATTATCGACGGCCGCATTGCCGACATCTGCGAGGCCAAGTTTATCGAGGGTCCGCTGGTGATTCCGCAGTTTGTCCTCCGGGAACTGCAAATGGTGGCCGATTCGGGTGATTCCCTGAAGCGGAACCGGGGCCGCCGAGGCCTGGACATTCTGCAGCGCCTCCAGAAGATGCCGGATCTCGGGGTCCAGGTGACCGATCAGGATTTCCCCCAGGTCCGCGACGTGGACATGAAGCTGATTGAACTGGCCCGGTTGTTGAACGGCAAAGTGGTCACCAATGACTTCAACCTCAACAAAGTGGCCCAGGTCCGCGGCGTGGCGGTACTGAACATCAATGAGCTGGCCAACGCCCTGCGGCCGGTGGTGCTGCCGGGCGAATTGATGCGGGTCTTCATCCTGAAGGAAGGCAAGGAGCATAACCAGGGTGTCGCCTATTTGGACGACGGCACCATGGTGGTGGTGGACAATGCGCGGCGCCAGATCTCCAAGACCATTGATGTCACGGTGACCAGTGTCTTGCAGACGACGGCGGGGAAGATGATTTTCGGCAAATACGACGAGCGTCAACACGCCGTCTATGAGCCCAAAGCCGCCGAGCGGGCCGCGCCGGGAGCCTAGAACTTTCCCAGGCTTGCCAGCCAGCCTCGCTGGCCACCCGTTCAGCCCCGGCTGGGCGCTACAATGGGAGACCCTGAGGCAGAGCGCCGAACATGAAAGTTTCCGTCATTTTACCAGCCGCCGGGCTCGGTACCCGTATGAAAACCCCGGAGAAGGCCGGCACCAGCCGCAAGCAGTTCATGCTGCTGGACGGAGTACCGGTCCTGATCCATACTCTGCGCAAGTTCGCCGCCTCGCCGCGCATCACGGAGATCGTGGTGGCGCTGCGTCCGGAGGATATGGAATGGTTCTCCGAGCTGTTGGCCGCTGAGACCTTCACCACGCCTGTCCGGATGGTAGTAGGTGGCGATTCGCGGCAGCATTCAGTGGAGAATGCCCTGGCCACATTGAGCGAGGACACGGCCTTGGTGGCGGTGCACGATGCGGTGCGCCCCTTCGTTGAGCCGGCCCTGATCGACAAAGCAATTGATGCGGCGGCCGAGAGCGGCGCGGCGATTTTGGGCATCGTCCCGGTGGACACCGTGAAGCAGGTCCACTTGAACAAGATCCGCACCACCATCTCCCGGGAGCGGCTGGTGCTGGCGCAGACCCCCCAGATCTTCCGGCTGGATCTGCTGAAGCGCGCCTATGAGCGGGCCCGCGTGGACGAGTTTACCGGCACCGATGAATCGAGCCTGGTGGAACGGCTGGAAGAAGTGGAAGTGACCGTGGTGCCGGGCAGTGACCGGAACATCAAGATCACCAAGCCCACCGACATGGACTTGGCCAAGCTGCTGCTGTCGCAGGAAGCAGCGGCTCAGTAATGCCGGTTGAGTATCGCACCGGCCTGGGCTGGGACAATCACCGGACCGCGGTGGGCCGGCCGATGATTATTGGCGGCGTCACCATTGAGTCGGAGTTCGGCCTCGACGGTCATTCGGATGCCGATATCCTGCTCCATGCCCTGACCGACGCCCTGTTGGGCGCGGCGGCGCTGGGTGACATCGGCATGCACTTCCCCGATACGGATCCGCGCTGGAAGGGTGCGGCCAGTACTCGTTTCCTGGAGCACGCCCGGGAACTGGCCCAAGGGTTGGGCTTTGCTCTGGTGAATGCGGACTGCACCGTGATTCTGGAGCGGCCGAAGCTGAAGGACTACCGGGCGCGGATTCGCGAATCGGTAGCCAGCATTCTGGGTCTTCCTCTCGACCGCGTGAATGTGAAGTTCAAGACTTCAGAGAAGGTTGGGCCCGTGGGCGAAGGGCGTTCGGCCGAGGCGCAGGCCATCATCATGTTGTCTCGCGAACTTCCCGCCGGCTGAGGGGGCACGTCGGCCCGGCATCCCGCCAACCCGGTTACCATGGCGGTATGCGGGTACTTGCCGGATTTGGACTGATGCTGGTGGCGGGCGGCGTGGCGCTGGCCCAGCCCACGTATTCACGCGAGATCTCCCGCATCTTCCAGGCCAAGTGCGTCCAGTGCCACCGGCCGGGTGACATTGCCCCGTTTGCGTTGACGACGTTTGATCTGGCCTCCACCTGGGCCCCCGACATCAAGCGCGTGATCACGGAGGGGTTGATGCCTCCGTGGAAGCCGGTTGACGGGCACGGTAAGTTTGTTGATTCCTTTGCCCTGACGGCCGACGAGAAACAGCAGATTCTGGACTGGGTGAATGCCGGCGCGCCGCAAGGCGAGGAAGCCGACCTGCCGGCGCCATTGGAGAACAAAGCCGATTGGCCGCTGGGCGACCCGGACCGGGTGCTTGAGATGCCGGCACCATTTACTGCTCCCCGGGGGCGTGACCTCTACCGTTGCTTCGTGCTGGACCCGAAGCTGGAGGAGGACCGGTTTCTGGCCGCGGTGGATTACCTGCCCGGCAATCGCAAGAGCGTCCACCACATTATTCTGTACCTGGACGAAAGCGGTGAAGCCGAGAAGAAGGACGGCGCCGATGGATCGCCCGGCTATGACTGTTACGGCGGCCCTGGTGTGGCTTTGGTGGGTGGCAGCGGGGCGCAAAATTCATTGAACAGCTTGCTGGGGTTCAATTATGCGCTGGGTGGCTGGGCCCCCGGCAACCGGACACGGCTGCTGCCGGAGAACATCGGCATCAAGCTGTCCAGGCGGGCCAAGATAGTGATGCAGATTCACTACTTCACGGCTCTTTCAACCGAACCCGACCAGACGCGGATTGGGTTGTACTACTCGAAAAAGCCGGTCGAGAAGTCGATGTATTTCCTGCCGATGGTGCAAACGCGGCTGGTCATCCCGGCCGGCGATCCCAGCTATAAGGCCGAGTTTGAGTTTATGGTGCCGATCCTGCTGGACGCGCAGGCGATCAACATTTTCCCGCACATGCACCTGCTGGGCCGGGATATCAAGGCGTGGGTGGACCTGCCCAACGGCGGCGGGTCGCAACCCATGGTCTGGATCAACAACTGGGACTTCAACTGGCAGGGGTCTTATACCTATGAGAAGCCCGTCGAGCTTCCGGCGTTTTCCCGCATCAAGATGACCTGCACCTACGACAACTCCGCCCAGAACCCGCGCAACCCGTCGAACCCGCCGAAAGTGGTCCGTTGGGGCGAAGGGACCGAGGATGAGATGTGCGTGGCGTTTCTGGGTGTGACGTTTAAGAACGAGAATCTGCTCAGCTTGATCCTCCGCTAACCAGCTTTCCAGTTGATACCGCAATAACGATTGACAAATGTAGCCCAAGGGGGTACGCTTGCCGTGGCCCGTTTTGCTACTGACTGATTTGCTGGACGAATTCGCGCGGAGCGCCGTTGAAGTGCAGCGGCAGTTTGACCGCGCCGTGCGGCCCACCGATGCGGCGCGGGGAGTACCGCGGATGCGGATTCCGACGCTGGCCGTGGATGCCCGCTTGAGCGTCGCCACCAGCCGATCCCAGGGGTTCTCCCTGTCGGTCAGCCCCATCAATCTTGGATTTCAAGTGACGCACGATGCGACAAATGATACGTTTTCGCGCGTCCAGGTCACCATTGAGCAGACGGTTTTGCCGTTAGCCACAGCCCGCAAGCAACCCTAGAGGAGATCATCATCATGCCTGTCAGTCAAACCATCAAAGACCTTCGCGCGGTCCCGAACGTGGTCGCCGAACTCGGCCTCGCGATCGCGCAAGCTCAGAAGCAGTTGAACATCGATTACCTGGACAGCTTGAAGGCGCTGGCCGCTATCGCCAAGGATGTGCTGGGTGCCCCGGGGGCCGAGGCCGAGGCGTTTCTGAAGCACTTGGTAATGACCGCTGCTCCGGCGCGGTATCAGTTTACTGAGACGACGCTGATGGTGAAGATGGACCTATCGGAGAGCAAGCAGTCCCAGACCACAATCGGCGCGGGCTTTAACATGGCGGGAATTGTGGTCAATGGGTCATTCGCTTCCGGCCGCTCCTCCGAATACCGCGCGGGAGCCGAGGTGCGGGCGGTGATCCATGCGGTTCTGCCTCAGGATAACCAGGCAGCTTTTGATGACTTGTTGGGTCGGGCCAAGGCCCTGGTGGTTGACCCCACCAAGGAGTTGCCCAATATGCTCGACTTGGACCAGAGCCTGTTTAAAGCCGCACAGGCCGCGCGTGAAGCCGCCAAGGTAGCCTAGCTTCGGCGCCGGATCGCTTGGGTCCCAGAATGCCAAGATGGGAAGACCCCGTTTGTGCGGGGTGGCGGTGAGCTATGACCAAACAGGAACTCAAAGTGCTGCTGCCGCGAATCGTGCGGCCGGATCAGGTCTCGGGCGTCGAAAAGTTCATTGAAGACCGGCAGCCGGGCCCGGGCACCGATCCGCTGAGGGATGAAACCGCAGATTCGTTCGCCAAAGAGATTGACGGCGCCGCTGCGGTGAAGCTGCTTGAACTGGCCAAAGTAGGTTCCGAGGCGATGGTTTCGGCGGCAGGGGCTTCCGAAACTGCGTTTGATGAGTTCTTGACCAGCCTCGCCCAGTCGGTGGTGGCCACTCAGAAAAAGCTGGATCGTGAGACGGCCACCTATCTGAAAGAGATTGAAGGCCAGGCGCACATCCAACCCACTGTCTTCCGGATGCCGAAGTTGGAAGCACAGATGAAGTTCGGGCTGGATGTGACCGCCGGCAATAAGCTCAATCTACTGTTCTGGGGCAAGAATAGCCAGACGGTGCAGCAAAACCAGCAGGCTATCAATTTCGAGATCATCTCGGTTCCAGCCCCCCCTGGCGCGATCGAGTCCGCCCGGCGCGTCGTGCCGCAGTGGACGCTGATCGTGGACCCGCTTCTGCGGCGGGAGTTGGTGGCCGAGATCGCCGCCGCTGAAGTGAAGGCGCAGACGGCCACGGACCCGCTGGCGCCGCTGGTGAACGCGGCCACGGCCTCGCCGGCCGATGTTGTGTTGGTGGATGTGGGTGGTGGTACGCGCTACCTAGTTTTCTATGCCGAGACCGCGGCCTCCAAGGATGTCGGCATCTGGCTGCTAACCCTGGCGGCGCCGGGCCAAGCCACCAAACTGGAGCCCATCTACCGCTTTGCGAAGAACAATGGCGACGGCGAGCCGCTGATGCAGCAGCTGGTGCTGGAGTTGGCCGCCAAACAGAGGACATTCCTCGGGACGTAGCCTATGACGGGAAGGTCTCCCGCAGTTGCCGCACCGGAAGACCTGGCGGCAGTTCGAAATCTGCCCGCCTGTTATGGCGAGATTGTCCGTGGAGTGATGGCGGCGCAGCGGATGATGGCCTTAAGCGCCATCGCGCGCGACGCCGAAACGATCTCCGTCGTCCGGTCCACACAGGTGACCAGCCGCGCCTATCTTTCCGTGGCGCAGGGGAAAGGCGTGCGCTTCTTCTTCCGCCGGCCGCCAACCGAAGAGGTGGTACTGGAGATGGATACCGGCTTTTCGGTGACTCCGTTGATGCGGTCGCCCGCGAATGACAGGGAAGCCCCGCCGCTTGAAGTAGCGGACATCTCCTCCATTACGGCGATGCAGCCACCGTTTTTTGGGGATGGCATCCCAGCTCAGAGCAAGGCGCTGCTGGCCAAGGCTTTGCCCGACGCGCGCTTCGATGAAATTGCGTTCGCCGATCTTGGCGATTCCTACCTTGGCGTCACGCAGCCCAGTGACGTGCGGGTGGCTCGCGTGGCTTACATGCTGCGGGGCGAGGCGAATGCCCGGATCGTCTTCCCCACCAGCCCCCCGGGCGCGGAGAACTTGTCCTACGAGCCGGAAGCGTTCAGGAAGCTGCTGGACGAAGTGGCGCGCTGGGCCCGGAGTGGATTCAAGTCCGGCGAGCCTTGGATCATCGAGCTGGAGCATCAGTCGAACGAAGCGATTCCTCAGATTCTCCGGGCACTGGTGTCGGGCTGGAGTACCGCGCGGAAGGCGACCGTGCTGCCGCCCGGCGACCCATTGAGGGATCTGATGCCGGACTTGGAGATTCTCGACTACCGCGCCGCTGTCACCTTGCGCTTGCAGCCGAATGGCCAACTGGCCACCAAGCCTGACAATGACAATTTCAGCCTGGAGATGTCGGTCGCCGAGCAGGATGGGCAACTGGGGCTATCCGTGGGGCCTCCGGATTTTCTGGTTTCCGGCCCGCTGCGGGAGCAGATTATTGCAGAGGTGCTCACCGCAGAGATTATCGAGCGGTGGGCCAAGAACGCCAAGCTCGACGAAATGCTGGGGCACTTTGAGACATTCGTGCGGGCCGCCGCACCGCAGGCCCTGGTCTTCCGCGGGGAGAAGCAGGGCTCCAGCGACACTGAGATTCTGGTCTTTGACGGAGAGTGGGCGGGCAAGCCGCGAAAGGTGATCGCCTCGATCAAACTGAAGGTGAAGAAAATCAACGGCGAGTTCCAGCTGAACATCAACGAGGATTCTGCCGAAGTTGTCTACCTGACCAACGCGCCGGACAAGTTCAAGCATGGCCTAGCCTTCCCCAAGTTTCTGCTGTCGCTGATTGACCAATTGCGCAACTGGGAGAATTCCTTCGAATGATTCCGCTGCTCAATATCTGCCGGGAGTTGGGCCGCCGCGCCTTGGGGCGGCTGCGCCGTTGGCGGCGCGACAGGCAGTGGGTTGCGGCCCGGTCAGAGGCCTGCATTCAGACGGCCGAGCTGGGCCGCCAGTGCACCGTCGTTAGCCTGGAACCCACGCTGCCCGCCTTGCCGGCGGATTGGGCTCCCGTCAGCCGCGATGTGGTTCGCGATCCGCTCCAGGCGCTCCGGCGGCTGGCTCCGCTCCTGCCGGACGGTGTCGAAGGTGTGGTGGTGACCCTTTGCGAGGCCGAGGGCTTTCGCCAGCTTCACCTGATCCGCTTCGGCGCTCGCCGGCAGCGTTAGACTGCCGCGGGGTTGCCCGCTACTTCACGCCGCTCGCCACCCGGGCGGGCAGAAACTCGTCGCCGGGGTTCCACGTCGGCAGCTTGTCCTGATTGGCGACTTCAAGGGCGATGGTCATGCCGAAGCGGGCTAGTTCTTCCATGCCGGCAAAGTCCCAGGACTCTTTGTATTCGTCCGAGGGCTGGTGGTAGTTCTTCGAGTTGAACTCGACGAAGAAGTCGTCACCGGAGCCCGAGCCCGAGCGGAGTTCGTTGCCCATCTTCACGGAGAACGCCGGAACGCCGACGCGGGCGAGGGAGAAATGGTCGCTGCGGTAGTAGAGGCCTTGTTCGGGCCGGGCGTCGGGGGCAATGGCCAGGTTGAACCGGCGGGCGATGTCCTGTACGGTGGGCCAGACGGTGGTCCGCTCCGCGCCGGTGACGACGACGTCCTTGGTCCGGCCGAACGGGTACAGCGCGTCGTAGTTGACGTTCAGCGCGTGCTTGCCGGTGGGGATGAACGGGTGGAGGCCGTAGTATTCCGCGCCGCGCAGGCCGCTTTCTTCGGCGGTCACGGCGAGAAAAATGGCAGACCGGCGCGGCTTCACCGGCAACGCCGCCCAGACGCGCGCGATTTCCAGCAGCGTGGCGCAGCCGGTGGCGTTGTCGACAGCGCCATTGTAGATAGCATCGCCATTGACGGGTACGCCAATGCCTAGATGGTCCCAGTGGGCGCTGAAGACCACGGCCTCGTTCTTCAGCACCGGGTCACTGCCTTCGACAAAGCCGACGACATTGCGGCTGGCGATGGGGCGGACAGCGGTGGGCAGTTTGGCGGAGAGCTTGAGGTTCAGGGGCATGGGCTTGAAGCCGCGCGTGTCGGCCAACTTCACCATGTCGTCCACGGTTTTGCCCAAGTGGGCGAATAGCCGATCACCCGCTTTGCGCGTCACCCAACCAGCCAGCCCCAACGCAGCTTGTCCGTTTTCGAGCACCATTTGCGGATCTTCCTTGCCCCAGGAGTTGCGCACCACTTCCCAGCTGTAGCCCGCGGTGGGCGTGGTGTGCACGATGATGCAGGCCACTGCACCTTTGCGCGTCGCTTGTTCGTACTTGTAGGTCCAGCGGCCGTAGTAGGTGAGGGCGCGGCCACCAAAGAACTTGGGGTCTTCACTCGGCGGTTCGTTGGTGAACAGGACGACGATCTTGCCCTTGACGTCGATGCCGCGGTAGTCGTCCCAGTCGAACTCCGGCGCGGTGATGCCATGACCGACAAATACCGCTTCCGCTTCAAACTCTTCCTGCTTCTGCTGGCGTTGCGTGACGCCGACGAAATCGTCCTGCCAGGTGAGCGGCACCCGTGCCCCGCCCTTGACGAGCGCGAGGCTGGCAGACTTCTCGGTGGCGACGCCCACCATCGGGACGGCCTGGAAGAAGGTTCCTTTGTCGCCCGCGGGCTTCAGGCCAGCAAGGGCGAACTGGGTGGCTAGATAGTCGGTGGTCAAGTCACCCCCGCGTGAGCCAACGCCGCGGCCTTCCAGCAGATCGCTCGACAGGAACTTGGTATGCGCCCGGATGTGCGTGCCCGTGATCGCGGTGGGCTGCGCGCTCAAGGCAGCGGCGGTGAGCAGAGTGAAGAGTAACGCTTGGGTTCGCATTTACTTGGTCTCCTGGGGCGCGGCGGGCGCACTGGCCGGTACTTCTTCAATGGCGGTAAGCCAGTAGTCTTGGCCCAACTCAACGATGATGCCTTTCAGCTGCATCCCCTCGCGAAGCTTGGCCCATTGGGCATCTTCGCGGACCTCAAAGCCCATGGTCATGGCTTCCATGAAATCTTTGATTTCACCGTGCTTGATGATGGCCACTTTGTCCTTGGCATTCAGCCGCATCACTTCGCCACGGAGCTCGTGGCGCTTTTCGGTTACCGGTGGTGCGGGTTTTTGAATACAGGATGACTGCGCCAACAGGGCGAGTGCTGGGACAATGGAGAGGATGCTTCGACGCACAATCATTTCCTCCATTCTCTCTGCTTTAGCGGGGCTGCTGGCCATGGGCCCGGCGGCGGCGCAATCCAGTCCGTTTCTCACCAAGCCGTATCTTCAGTTGGGGAACGTACCCAAGCCGGCGGCCAAGGAATCGCTGGTGCTGCTGTGGCATGCCGCTGATACCGATCAGGCTTGGGGTGTGGAGTACCAGG
>JBIKMK010000350.1:0-5082 GCA_044359315.1 Bryobacteraceae bacterium
CCCCTACCTCCCCTGATCTGCATCGAGGAGCCGGAGCTGGGACTACATCCGGACATGATGGTTATCCTAGCCCGCTTACTGCGGAAGGCCGCCGAAAAGACCCAACTGATCGTCACCACGCATTCGCCCACCCTAGTTGACGCTTTCACAGACGAACCCGAATCGGTGGTCGTGTGCGAGCGGACTCCCGGGGGCTCATCCATGAAGCGGCTGGAGAAGGAGAAGCTCCAGCACTGGCTTTCGGATTTCAACATGGGATTGGGCCATCTCTGGCAAACGGGGCACTTAGGCGGAAATCGATGGTAGTTGTTCTCTTCGTGGAGGGCGGTGCTACGAACAACCAAGCGCTCAATGTTGAGTGCCGCCGGGCATTCAAACGGTTTCTCAAACAAGCTGGTTGCAAGCGGTTCATCCAAGTGGTTCCGTGCGGCCCACGGCTGGAGGCGATGCGTCAGTTCCGGGCCGCCGTTGAGATTGAACCTGACAAGCACCCGCTTCTCTTGGTTGATAGCGAACGGGCCTTTGCCGAAGAAGCTACTTGGGCACATCTCCAGGTCGAGGGTGCCGAATGGACCAAGCCGACCGCCGCAGAAGATCACCATGGCCATTTGATGGTTCAGTTGATGGAAACTTGGCTGGTCGCGGATGTCGAACGGCTGGCTGAGTTTTATCCTGAAGGCTTTCGCCGTGGCCAATTGCCAATAGAAGACCTAGAGGCAATCCCCAAGGCCGAGATCTTTGCCGCGATCGACCGCGCAACCCAGGATAAGTACCGAAAGCGCGATGCGTACCAGCTTCTCGAAGGAACTGATCCGAAAGCCGTTGAAGCTGCCTGCCCAACCGCCAAACGCTTCTTCGACCATCTACGGAGCCTTTAGCTCCAATACTCGCCCGCCATCCCCTGTCCTAATCTCCACCCGCCACAGCGGCACGCCGTAGAGCTTTTCAAAACGCTCCCCCCACTCAATCAACGCCAACGCCTGGCGGTCAAACAGCTCGTCCAGGCCCAGGCCCCAGACTTCGGCCTCGGTCTCCAGGCGGTAGAGATCGATGTGGTAGACCTGCGGGGGGTCGCCGTATTCATGGATGAGGGAGAAGGTGGGGCTGGAGATTTCGTCGGGGTCGAGGCCGGTACGTTCGGCGGTGATGCCTTTGGAGAGCGTGGTCTTGCCGGCCCCTAAGTCTCCGGTCAAGATGACGGCGGCGCGCTCCGGCAGCAGGCGCGCCAACTGACGGCCAACCTCGATCATCTCGTCTTCCGTGTGCGCTTCAAATGTATGGGTCATGACGCGCTGCGGATGGCTTGGGGCAGGAAGTTCAACAGGTCGGTGGCCAGCAGGCAGCGGTCGGTCCAGTGTGCCGCGCCTAGTTCGCCACAGCGGCCGTGGAGCCAGACGGCGGCGTGCACGGATTCCGGGCTGGCCTGCTGGGCATAGAGGCCGGCGATCAGACCAGTGAGAATGTCGCCGCTGCCGGCCTTGGCCATGGCGGGTGACCCGGTGGGGTTGATGTGCACTTGGCCGTCCGGGTGCGCGATCAGCGTGCGGAAACCCTTCAGCACCAGCGTCACCTGATGTGTCTGGGCGAACTCGCGGGCGTGATCGACGCGGGCTTCGCCATCCAGTGCGGCGTCCGGCCGCAGGCGGCGGAATTCGCCGGGGTGGGGCGTGAGGATGCGCGGGGCGGGCGGCACGGGCAGTGTCCATCCGGCCAGAGAGTTTAAGCCATCGGCATCGATCACCATCGGCAGGGGCGACGTGGCATAGAGGTGCCGGACCAGCTCTGTGTGCTCGAGACCCAAGCCCGGGCCGATGGCGAGCACCGTCTTGCCTTCGAGTGGCAAGGGCTCAGCTAAGGGGCACGTCATCAACTCCGGGACGGCTGTTGCCGAGCATGTCACCGTAACCAACCCCGCGCCCGCGCGCAACGCCGCAAGGCCAGTCATCTGGGCGGCGCCGGTTTTGCCGGGAGCGCCGCCCACCACCAGAACATGGCCGAAGTCGCCTTTGTGGGAGTTCCGGGCCCGCGGCGGCAGCACCGGGGGATCGAGCAAGTGCAGGTCACTTGCGCAATGCAGCGTGCCAATGTCGGCCACGATCACTTCGCCGCACGCTTCGCACCAGGGCGGCAGGACGTGCACGGGCTTCAGCGCGGCGAAGGTGACGGTGCAGTCCGCCTCGACATGCTCGCCATCAGAGCCTAGCCCCGACGGCACATCGACGGCCACTACCTTGGCCCCGGCTTGACGCATGCGGTTGATCCAGCGGATCTGCTCCAGTGGTTCGCCACGCGCGGGGCCCCTTAAGCCGATACCCAAGACGGCGTCCACCACGATGGTGGGTGATGCGGCCTCAGGCCACAGGCTGGTCTCGACTCCGGCTTCCTTCAGCAAGCGCGCCACGATCAGGCCATCGCCACCGTTGTTCCCTTTGCCGCACACGACTGCGACTCGCTCCTGGGCCAAGGCCGGAAAGCGGGCGACGACCTGGTCCACCACGCTTTGGGCCGCACGCGCCATCAAGACTTCGCTGGGGGTACCCTGGGCGATGGTGCGCTGGTCGACCTCCAGCATCGCCTGGTTGGACAAAACGATCACGGATGCGGGGCTTCCGCGGGCCCGGTGAGCAGCTTCTCCAGACGTCGCAATGCTTCGGGGTCTCCCATCACGATCAAGTGATCACCGACGCTGATGGGCTGGTTCGGATCCGGGTTGACGATCATCTGGCCCGTGGCCCGCCGGATAGCCAGGACGCTGACGCCCAGGTCCTGCCGGAGCTGTTTGAGTTCGCGCAAGGACTTGGAGACGAATTCGCTGCCGCGGCCCACCAGCACCTGCTCGATGATGACGTTCATGTCGCCGCCGCGCGTGGTGAAGTCCAGGAACTGCCGGACATGGGGTTTCATGACGAACTGGGCCAGCCGCGCACCGGTGGCGTAGTAAGGCGCAAAGGCCATGTCCGCGCCCGCGCGGCGCATCTTCTGTTCAGACTCTTCCTCGTTGACGCGGGTTGAGACCAGCATGTTGGGGTTGAGTTGCTTGGCCGACAGGGTCAAAAACAGATTGTCGGAATCTGAGGCGAGCGCGCAGATCAGGCCCCGGGCGCGTTCAATGCCGACGCTGCGCAGGGTTTCGTCGCGCGTGGCATCGGCGTGGACGGCGATCATGCCGTCGTGCATGGCCCATTCGGTGCGGTCCTCATGCGAGTCCACCACGATGAAGGGGACCCCCAGTTTCTGCATCTCCCGCGCCGCGCCGCGGCCCACGCGGCCGAAGCCGCAAATGATCACGTGATCTTTGAGTGAGTCGATCATTTTCCTCATCCGCCGTTTGCGGAATACCTCATCCAGTTGCAGCTCAAACGCCGTCGAGGTCATGACACCGACGGCAAACAGCAATGAGCCGGAGCCCAGCAGCATGTAGCCGATATTGAAGACCCGGGCCGCCGGGCTCAACGGTTCGGGCTCACCATAGCCAATCGTGGTGATGGTCATGATGGCCAGATACAACGCATCGAGCAGCGAATACCCGGCCAGCACCATGTAACCGGTGACGCCAAATCCCACCACCGCCAGCACCAGTCCGCCCAGAATGGCCACCCGCCGCCACACCAAGCCGAAGGGGGCTTCCGGCTTGATCGAATCCGCCAGGCGGGCCAGCGTTTCGCTGCGGGCGTTGTGTGTCGGCTGGCCTCGCATTACAAGCAGCGCGCCACCAGCAGCGTCATATCATCTTGTAGCTCCGGTGACCCGGTCCAGCGCTCCACCGCGTCGATGATCATCTCCAGAATCTCTTGGTCCGACTTGCCGGCATTCTTGAGCAGCAATTCAGTGAGACGCTGTTCGCCGTACATCTCACCATATTCGTTCTCCGGTTCGGAGATGCCGTCGGTGTAGAAGACCAGCAGGTCACCGGGCTCCATCGCGATCTGGCTTTCGCCGTAGCGGGCAAACGGGAACGCTCCAATCACCATGCCGTCCACTTCCAGGAGACTTGCTTCGCCCCGGCGGATCAAGATCGGCTGGAGGTGCCCGGCATTGGTGTAATGCAGGATGCTCGTCTTTTCATCGAAAACGCCAAACACGAAGGTCGCGAATTTCTCAGGCGGGGTGTTGCTATAGAGATGCTGGTTGAGCAGAGACGTCAACTGAGAGGTCGACAGGTTGCACACCGGCACACTGCCCGCAGCCTTGGCCGCCACCGCGGCCTGCTCCATGGCCGTCTTGATCTGCGTGCGGAAGCTGGATTGGATAGTAGCCATCAACAGTGCCGCCGAGATTCCTTTGCCGGCGACGTCGCCCAAGGCCAGCACCAGCTGGTCGGAGTCTAGGCGCTGGTAATCGTAGTAGTCGCCCGAGACCATGCGCGCGGGCTTATAGAGGGCCGTCAGCTTCAGTTTGGGCGAAGCCGGCACTTGCCTCGGGTAGAGCTGCTTTTGGATCTCGCGGGCAATCTCCAACTCCGCCTCGTAGCGCTCTTTCTCTTTGGCTACTTGTAAGAGCTGCTCCACGCGCTCCGTCATGCCGTTGAAGCTGGCGCCTAGTTGGGCCAACTGATCGCGGCCCTTCAGCCGGATGCGATGCGAGAAGTCACCTTCCTTGACGCGCTCCGTGCCTTCGTAGAGATCGTGCACGGTGTTGGTGATGGAGCGGGTGAGCGAAACGCCCACAATCAGCGCCACGATCTCAATCACCAGGAAAAGGATGCCAAACGCATAGATCAAAATCAGCGCCCAATTGGAATCCCAATCGGCCTTCTGCGATAGCAGCACGCGGCCCACGGCGGAAATGCGGGTCCGGACCGAAAACAGGGCCGGCATCTGGGAGCCCGGGCTGTCAAAGTCCGAAATCTGCGTGGGTGATGCCCACAGGACCTCAAGATCCCAACTGCCGACCGCGGGCGGGACCTGCCCGACGGGCACCTGCACCGGCGCTCCATTGGCAACCAGCGACGCGCTCCGCTTCTTGGGTGTCGCGATGGCCTTGACGCCTTCCTGCGGGAAGGTCACCACGGAAACGCTGCCCAACTGTGGCACCAGTGACGAGAGGAAGTCCCGGGTCATGGGGACGGCGATCATGATGCGG
>JBIKMK010000351.1:0-5051 GCA_044359315.1 Bryobacteraceae bacterium
GTCCGGGGCCACCTTTGGCGAAACCGACGACTTCTCCGTCCGCGCCGCCCAGGAAGAGATCCCACTGCGCGACGTCCACGCCACGCTGTTGCACTTGCTGGGCCTGAACCAGAACCGCCTCACCTACCTGCATGCCGGGCGCTACAAGAAGCTCACCGATATTGGTGGGCGGGTGATCAAGGAAGTGCTGGCGTAGCTAGCGCAAGGACATCCGAAGCAGGCGAAACTTTGGGGGAAGCTTCACGGCTCCCGAAAGCTAACCGGCAACTTACCCTCGCGGATAGCGGCCTCCATCTGGTCCACCGTCTCCGGGTCTATTGGAGGTGCTTGTTCCAGCGCTCGGAGTACAGCCTGGGGACTGCCTCTGCGACCACCTTCTACCGCTACGGCAGCGCGGAGGAGGTCAAGAGCATAGTGCGAAATCGATTTCCCCTGGGCTGCGGCAGTGCGTTCAACGGCCTCAGCCAGCTCATCCGGCAAGTCAATTGTGAGTTGGACCATCGCTTCACTCCCAACCCCATTGTCGCAACTTGCCGTGCCTCCGTAGCCCCTGGACTGATAAACTGACGGTTTCCCATGCGAGTAGGAATCATCGGCACCGGTGCGATTTCGCACAAACACGCGCAAGCGTACAAGAACATTGGCTTCGAGGTTGTCGCGGTCAACGACAACGCGATAGAGCGTGCGGAAGAGTTCACCGCGCTCTATGGCGGCGAGGCGTGCGTCAGCTACCAGGAGGTCTGCCGCCATCCCAAGGTGGACTTCATCGATGTCTGCACCTTCCCGGACTTCCGCCTGCAACCGCTGAAGGTGGCCGCGGCTGCCGGGAAGCATGTGCAGGTCCAGAAGCCCATCGCCACCGACGTGCGGACCGCGCGCGGTATGGTCGAATTCTGCGCCCAGAGCAACGTGTTGCTCAACATCGTCAGCCAGCATCGTTTTGATGACTCCATCCAGTTTCTAAAGCGTGCCATTGCCGCCGGACGCTTGGGCAAGATCATTCAGGCCGATGCCTACGTGAAGTGGTGGCGCAGTGCCGAATACTATTCGCGACCCATTAAGGGCAGCTGGCACACCGAAGGCGGCGGGGCCTTGATCAATCAGGGCATCCACCAGATCGACATGCTGCTGCACTTGTGCGGCGCGGTTTCGGAAGTGTTTGGCTACTGGCAATTGGGTGCGGTCCACAAGATTGAATCCGAAGACGTGATCACCGCCGTGATGAAGTACGCGAGCGGCGCGACCGGCGTCATCCAGGCCTCCACCGCCATGTGGCCGGGCTACACGGAGCGCTTGGAGATCCATGGCACCAAGGGTTGCGCCGTGGTCTCCGGCGATAAGCTCACCACCTGGGATGTGCAGGACGATGACGCGTCGGATCCGGCTCCGGTGGCGAAAGAAGTGGCCTCCGGTGCTTCCGATCCGATGGCCATTTCGTTGACCCCCTTTGAGCGCCAGTTCGCCGACTTCGGCGACGCCATCCGCAACCATCGCGCCCCGCTCAATTCCGGCGAAGAGGGGCTGCGCGCGCTGGAACTGGTAGAGGGCATCTACAACTCCTGCCGCTCCGGTGACAAGGTGAAACTGGGCTAGCGATGGCCGCGCAACTCCCTTGGTCGACCGTCCGGGTGCCCGCTTCCAGCGCGAACCTCGGCCCGGGCTTTGATGCACTGGGCTTGGCGCTCGATATCCCGCTCACCGTCCGCTTCCGCCCGGCTTCGCAAGTGATCATTCACGCCACGGGACGGGATGCGGAATCGATTCCGCCGGGCGAGAACAATCTCATCTGGCAAACGGCGCTTCGCGTCGCCCATGAAGCAGGCCGCACGCTGACCGGCGTCGAGATGGAAATTCACAATGAGATCCCGCTGGGCCGGGGCCTTGGCTCTTCCGCTTCGGCCCTGGTGGCGGGCGTGGTGATCGCCAATCAGTTGCTGAACCTGGGCTGGTCGACCGAGCGCCTGTTGGACGAGGCCGCCCGCATTGAAGGCCACCCGGACAACGTTGCCGCCTGCGTGCTGGGGTCGATTGTGGCCAGCGCGATCGATCAGCAGGGAACTGCGCGCGCCGTACGCCTGGAACTGCCGGATTGGTGCGGCGTCTCGGTGATCGTGCCCAGCTTTGTGTTGCCAACAGTGGAATCGCGGCAAGTGTTGCCGACCAGTTATTCCAAGGCGGATGCCATCTTCAACGTGCAGCGTTCAGCACTCCTGATCGCCGCGCTGTGCACCGGCAATCGGGCGGCCTTCCCGACGGCGCTTGAAGACCGCTTCCACCAGCCCTACCGCGAGCGCCTTGTTCCCGGCCTGGCGGAGATCTTGAAGCTCCGGCTACCGGGCTTGCTCGGCTGCGCTCTGTCGGGCGCTGGCCCCAGTGTGCTGGTGTTCTTCGAGCGTGGCTCGGAACAGGTCTGCGAGCGTGTCCGTGAGCAGTTCCTGCTGAAAGGCCACGAGGCCGAGATTTTGCCCGCGCCTATCGCCCAGACCGGATACACGCTCACTTAAGGATTGACCATGCCCTTCGAATCTGCCCTCCGCTTCCCTGATGGTGCCCACTGCCGCATCGAGATCCCTTCCACTGAATCGCCGCGGGCGCTGCGCCTGGTGCTGGATGAAGCCAAAGCCCGCCGCGTGCCCGTGCACCGCACCAGCCAAGGCTCGGGCATCATGTTGATGACCGATGACGAGATTCGCGAGATGGTCGCCATTGGGCAGGAGGCCGAGATCGAGATGAACCTGTTCGTCGGCCCGCGCGCCACTTTTGACACGGGCGCCCAAGCCTTCGCCCCTGCGGGCAAGACGCTGGGCCTCAGTCTGCGCGGTGCCGAACAGATGCGCTTCGCCCTGCTCGACATTCAGCGGGCCGTCGAACTAGGCTGCCGCAGCATCCTGGTCAGCGATATTGGCCTGTTGAAGGTGATGGGCGACATGCGCCGCAAAGGCGAACTGCCGGCTGAGTTGATCATCAAGACCTCCGTGATGATGGCCCCCTGCAACCCCGATTCCGCGCGGCTGCTGCAGGAGCTGGGTGCCGACACGATCAATATCCCCTCGGACCTGTCGATCGATCAGATCGCCGAAATCCGGCAAGCCATCACCGTGCCCATCGACTTCTACGTTGAAGCGCCCGACAACATCGGCGGCTTCATCCGCTACTACGAACTGCCCGACATCATCCGCGTCTCGGCACCGGTGTACATCAAACTGGGCCTGCGCAATTCGCCCGACATCTACCCCTGCGGCACGCACATTGAAGCCACCGCGATGGCCCTCAGTAAGGAACGCGTCCGCCGCGCGCAGATCGCCTGCGAAATGATCGCGCGGCATGCGCCGTGGGCGGTGTTCTCGAAGTCGACGACGGCGTAGGGAAAGAGTTCGCCTAATGACGCGGGCGCGGCAACTACCGCTGTGCGAAGCGGTTCGGGCGCTTAGCTGTCGAGAACCGAGAAAAGGTCACCTAAGCGGATGCTCAATTCACCCGCCCTCAGGTAGCCGTCGGCCGGGACATCCGCAGGCCTCTGGCCTTGGACGAACTGCCAGGCTCGCCGATTCTCCGGGTCAACGATCCAGGTGAAGGTGACACCCCAGGAATGATACTCTCCGCACTTGGCAAAGGCCTCGCTGGTGCGGTCGGTGGGTGAGAGAACCTCGATGCACAGATGCACTGGTTCCGTAGGGTACGGATCCTGAATCGCATCGCGCCGCTGGACGATCAAGTCCGGAACCATGAACTTGCCAGGCCGCACCTGGACAGTCACTTCAGACGCACATTCCAAGCTCGGAGCTGCTGCGTCAATCAATTGGCCAATCCGCTGCTGGATCAGGCCATGTTTGCGCATTGGCATAGGCTTCTGCCGAACCACTCCGTCTTCGTATTCGCTAGCGGGCTTGGTTTCATGAGCTAGGTACTCTTCAACCGGGATCACCGCCGCTGTCTGAGCCATGTTCGAAGAATATCGAATATCACTGTGCGGCGCATCGAAATCTTGCGGCCCACATGTCCCCATTCCTCTGCTTCTATCGCTATTCAGGGCATGAGATTGCTCATCCTTTTTCTTATCTGTTCCGCGCTCTCCCAGGCCGCGACCTTGACTCAACAGACCTACGTGTCTCGAAACGTGGTACGCGACGGCGACCCATGGAATCCGCTACTGCTTGAGACCACACCGAATAACTTCTCGTTGATAAATGACGCAGATAAGGATTCAGTGCTCAAGCTCCAAGCCGGGCCACGGGACTCTATGGGAGCCTTTGGACTCGCCAAGAGCGAGGCGCGGGTGGGCCTCCTCAGAAACTGGGGGAAAGCTTCCAGCCAGGCTGGAGCGGATACTACCGTTTTCGCTCGCGCCGATGCCAGCTCAACGTTTTCCGACCGACTGACATTCTCCATTCCTGCCGGGATTCTTGAGTTGACCTACTCGCTGAACGGAATCATGTCCCACGGATTTCTGGGGCCGTCCGACCCCAACACCACCCTGCGCAGTCAAGTCGGGGGTAGCCTAACGATCTTGGGCAAGACGGCCTCCAGCGGCGCATTCCGCGAGGGTGTGTCTTACCGATCAGGCAACTCCTGCCAAGCCTTTACGGTATCGGTCGGCTACGCACCCTGCTCCAAATACTCCGACTTGGGGCGGCCCGTCTATGTTGGCAATGACGATTGGGCCTTTCACGATACCAGGGTGTTTCAGGTTCCGTTTGACATGGCGGGCATCCAGATTAATGCCGTTATGACTACTCTCGCGGAAGCATGGGCCCATGGGGCGGGGCGTGTAGCGGGCGTGACAACTGATGGATGGTCTGCTGGTGGGTTGTTCGTGGGCAACGCCCGGGTCCTAACGCCAGATGGCCGGCGAATTGCTCAGGGCGTTACGATCATGTCTGAATCAGGCTTCGACTACTCGCAGGGAGCGGCCACGCCGGAGCCCACCACCGCTGCCCTCACCCTGGCAGGGGTGGCGTTACTGATGCGCTGGCGGCGGCTTTCCTAAGTCCCCCGCACATCGCCCCAAATGGCGACATGCAGGCGCGGCGTGAAGCGGTAGCCGGTTTGTT
>JBIKMK010000013.1:0-16779 GCA_044359315.1 Bryobacteraceae bacterium
CTATCGAAAACTATGCAAGAACTATTCGCCCTTACCCGCACCCTCATCGACATCGAGTCGATCACGCCCAACGAAACCGCCGTTGGCAATTTTCTTCACCAGCATCTCAGCTCGTTGGCCCAGCGTTATCAAGGCACACTGGAACGCATGCCGGTGGAGCCCGGCCGCGACAACATCTACCTTTGGTTCGATCAACCAGTGGTCACCATGTCGACGCACATGGACACCGTGCCACCCTTCATCCCGTCGCGCGAGGATGATTCCACCATCTGGGGTCGAGGTGCCTGTGATGTGAAGGGCCTGATGTCGGCCATGATCTTCGCCTGTGAGCGGTTGCTGAAGGCTGGAGAGCGTCGCGTCGCGCTGCTGTTTGTGGTGGGCGAAGAACGCAATAGCGCCGGAGCCTATGCCGCCGCCAAGACGCCGCGCGGTTCACAGTTTCTGATCAATGGTGAGCCCACGGAGAACAAGCTGGCCGTCGGCAGCAAGGGCGCGCTCCGCTTTGAGTTTCATGCCCACGGCCGCATGGCCCACAGTGCCTATCCGGAGCTGGGCGAATCTGCCATCAACAAGTTGCTGGATGCGTTGGCCCAGGTGCGGCAGATCCCGCTTGAATCGGATGTCTTGATGGGCCCCTCCACGCTGAATATTGGGACCCTCTCCGGCGGCCGGGCCCCCAACGTCATCTCGGATATCGCCAAAGCCGAGCTGTTCATCCGCCTAGTGGATGATGGTGAATCGACACGCCAGCGGATCCACCAAGCGATCACGGGCGTTGAGATCAAAGAGATTCTCTGCATCGGTGCCGTGCATCTGGGCACGCTGCCGGGCTTTGAAACCATGGTGGCGGCCTACACCACCGACATCCCCGCTTTTGGCGGTGCCTGGGGCAAACCTTATTTGATTGGTCCTGGCACCATCCACGTGGCGCACACCGCGCACGAACACATTCCGAAAGACCAACTGGTCGCCTCGGTAGACATCTACGAAAGCCTGTGCCGGCAACTGCTGGCATAAATCAGAAAGTCAAAACCAATATCGTTATGAGTGAACTTCAACGTATCCCCGTTGGCGTGCTGGGGGCCACCGGAATGGTGGGCCAGCACTTCGTCAACTTCTTAAAGAACCACCCGACCTTTGATCTCACTTGGGTGGGCGCCAGCGACCGCTCCGCCGGCAAGCTTTACCGCGAGGCCACCAGCTGGCGCTTGGATGGCGTGATGCCCGCCAAGACCGCCGGGTTAACAGTACAGGAGTGCAAGCCTACGGCCGCCGCCCCCAAGCTGGTGTTCTCCGCTATGGATGCGAGCGTCGCCACTGAAATTGAGCGCGCCTTTGCCGAAGCCGGGCATACCGTCGTGTCGAACTCGCGCAACCACCGCATGGAAGCCGACGTGCCGCTGCTGGTGCCGGAAGTGAATGCTGAGCATCTCGGCATGCTGGCCACGCAGAAGGCCAACCGCGGCTGGAAAGGGCAGATCGTCACGAATCCCAACTGCTCCACGATTGCCTTGACCATGGCGCTGGGTCCGCTCAAAACTTTCGGCATCGAGAAGATTATCGTCACCACGATGCAGGCGATCTCGGGCGCGGGCTACCCCGGCGTGCCGTCGATGGACATCACCGCCAACGTGGTGCCGTATATCGGCAGCGAAGAAGAAAAGATGGAATCGGAGACGCAGAAGATTCTGGGCGCCTATACCGACGGCAAGTTCACCGATCTGGCGGCGGGCGTTTCGGCGCACTGCAACCGGGTGCCGGTGGTGGATGGGCACATGGTGGCCATCTCGGTGCAGTTGGCCGCCAAGCCGACGCTCGAGGAAGTCCGTGCGGCCATCGAGAGTTTCCGTGGTCTGCCGCAGCAGCGCAATCTGCCTTCCGCTCCGGCGCAGCCCGTGATTTACATGACTGAGAACGACCGCCCGCAGCCGCGCCGCGACGTCAATCGCGAGAACGGCATGGCGGTCTTCGTCGGCCGTCTGCGCAAGTGCCCGGTGCTCGATTTCAAGATGATGGCACTGGGCCACAACACCATCCGTGGCGCTGCCGGTGCGGCGGTGCTCAATGCGGAGCTGATGCTCAGCGAAGGGCTGCTGTAGCACCGTTCCAGGTGGCGCAGGCTGTCAGCCTGCAGCGGGACTTCAGTCCCGCCCGCACAATTGCCAACTAGGAGATCAACAGACAAGTGTCCGTAGTCATGAAGTTCGGCGGGTCCTCGGTTGAATCCGCCAGCGCTATCGCGCGCGTCGCCACCATCGTCCAGTCCCGCATCGAACGCCATCCGGTGGTGGTGGTCTCCGCCATGGGCAAGACCACCAATCGGCTACTGGCCATGGCGGCGGAGGCCGTCAGTGGCAGCCGCACGCGGGCGCTGGAGCTCTGCGGGGAGCTGAAGCACTATCACATCGCCGAAGGTGGCGCGCACCCGGCCATCGACGAACACTTCGCAGAGCTCGCGGAGTTGCTCCGGGGACTGGCCATTCTGGGCGAGCTGACGCCGCGCTCCGTGGATGCGATCTCCAGCTTCGGCGAGCGGTTGTCCAGCTTGCTGGTGACGGCAAGCTTCCGCCGCTTGGGCCTGGACGCCGTGCATGCCGATTCGCGCGATTACGTGGTCACCGACGGGCGCCACACGCAGGCCGCGCCGCTCTATGAGCCCACCAATCAGCGCTTGAAGAATCTGCCGCGGGGCGCGGTGGTGGTGATGGGTGGCTTCATCGGTGCTACTGAGGACGGCGTCACTACGACGCTGGGCCGTGGGGGCAGCGACTTTTCGGCTTCCATCATCGGTGCCGGTATCGACGCGGAAGAGATTCAGATCTGGACTGATGTCGATGGCATGCTCACCTGCGATCCAAGGATCGTTCCGGGCGGCCACCGCGTGAAGCTGATCTCGTTTGCTGAAGCGGCGGAGCTGGCCTACTTTGGGGCCAAGGTGCTACACCCTTCTACGGTTGTTCCCGCAGTCGAAAAGAACATCCCGGTGTTGATCCTCAACTCGCGCCGGCCGGAAGTGGAAGGTACACGGATCACCGGTGAAAGCGTCCCGTGCAGCAACGTCGTCAAGTCCATCGCCTGCAAAACCGGCATCATCGTCGTCAACGTCCAATCGACGCGCATGCTGATGGCGCATGGCTTCCTGCGGCGCATCTTTGAAGTCTTCGATAAACACCAGACGTCGGTGGACATGGTCACCACCAGTGAAGTCAGCGTGTCGCTCACGATCGACAACCCCGTCAACCTGGCCGCCATTCGAGCGGACCTGGAACAGTTTGCCGAAGTGGAAGTGGCCGAAGGGATGGCCATCATCAGCCTGGTGGGCGACAACATCCGGTCGACGCCCGGAGTGGCGCACGGCGCCTTCAAGGCGTTGAACGGCACCAACGTGCGCATGATCTCCCAAGGCGCTTCGAAACGCAATATCAGTCTGGTGGTGGAAGAAACCAGCCTCCGGTCAGCGGTAGAATCGCTTCACTCGGAGTTCTTCTCGCAATTGGACCCGGCGGTGTTTGAATGACCAAGATCGCATTAGTCGGCTACGGCAAGATGGGGCGCATGATCCATGCGCTGGCCCCCGAATGCGGTTGCGAGGTGGTGGCCACTTTCGATGCGACGCCCGATGCGCTGCCCCCTTGCGATGCCGTCATCGAGTTCTCGACGCCTGAAACCGCGCTCTCGAATATTCGCCGCTTTGCGGAGCTGAAAGTGAACGCGGTGATCGGCACCACGGGCTGGCTGGAGCATTTGCCGGAAGCGCGGGCCGCCGTCGAAGCTGCGGGCACCGGGCTGATCTACGGTGCCAACTTCTCGGTGGGTGTCGCGCTGTTTTCGAAGATCGTCGAAGAGGCTTCGCGACTGCTGGCCGGTGAGCGCGACTACGAAGCCTGGGCTTGGGAGATGCACCATTCCGCCAAGAAGGACGCGCCGTCGGGCACGCTGTTGAAGTTGCTCGGCGACATGAAGCGCGGCGGCTATCAGGCGCACGTGGACGTCAGTTCCTCGCGCGCGGGCAAGGTGCCTGGCACGCACGAAATCGGTTTTGATTCCGCCGCCGACACGATCACGTTGCGGCACACGGCGCGGAGCCGCGAAGGCTTTGCGCGTGGTGCTCTGCGAGCCGCGCAATGGATTGCGGGCAAGCAGGGAATGTATGAGTTCAGGGAGATCTTGAAATGAAATTCACTGGCTGCGGTACCGCGCTGGTTACTCCGTTCCATCAGGACGGCTCGCTTGACGGCGGCACACTGCGGCGTCTGGTCCAGCGGCAGATCGAGGCGGGGATCGACTTTCTTGTCCCCTGTGGCACGACCGGCGAATCACCCACGCTGACGCGTGAAGAGCATCTGCGCGTCGTCGGCATCACGGTGGAAGAAGCCGCCGGTAAGACCCCGGTGCTGGCCGGTTGCGGCGGCTACAACACAGCCGAAGTGATCGAGCTGGGCCATCAGCTGAAGGCGCTGGGTGTCGACGGCCTGCTTTCCGTGACGCCCTACTACAATAAGCCCACGCAGGAAGGGCTCTATCAGCACTACGCCGCCCTCGCGGCTGAAGTGGGCCTGCCGATCATTGTCTACAGCGTCCAGGGCCGCACCGGCGTCAATGTGGAACCCGCGACGCTGAAGCGCCTGGCGGCCATCGACAACATCGTCGGCGTCAAGGAAGCCTCCGGCAACATGGCGCAGATCGCCCGCGTGATCCATGAAGTGCCGGCGGACTTTGCGGTGCTCTCGGGTGATGATTCTGTCACCATCCCGCTGATGGCCTTGGGTGGCAAGGGAATCATCAGCGTCGCCTCCAACGAAATCCCGGCGGAGATGACGGCGATCGCCGGTGCCTGTGCGCGCAACGACTTCGAAGCGGCCCGCCGCCTGCAGCGGGTCTATCTGCCGCTGATGGAAGTGAACTTTGTCGAATCGAACCCCATCCCCGTAAAGGCCGCGATGGCGGAGATGGGGTTGCTGGAAGCCGTGTGGCGGCTGCCGTTGTGCCCGCCATCGGAAGCCAGCTTGGCCAGAATCAAGACCGTACTGAAAGAGACCGGACTGCTTGCAAACACTCATCGAATCACTGTTTGAGCGCCAGGCGCCCTTTACGGACGCTGACTGGAAGCTATTTCAAGATTTCAAAGCCGCGCTCAACGCCGGCACCATCCGCTCAGCGGAGCCCGATGCTGCGACCGCTACGGGCTGGCGCGTCAATGCCTGGGTGAAGAAGGGCATTCTGTGCGGCTTCCGCCTGGGCGCCATTGTCGACATGTCAGCGGACCCGCAGCGCCAGCCGTTTTTCGACAAGGCCACTTACCCGGTGCGCCCGATGTCGGCCAGTGACGGCGTGCGCATCGTCCCCGGCGGATCCTCGATCCGCGACGGCTGCTTTGTCGGCCGCGGCGTCACCTGTATGCCGCCCATGTACATCAACGTGGGTGCCTATGTGGGCGCGGGCACGATGGTGGATTCGCATGCACTCATCGGCAGTTGTGCCCAGATCGGCGACCGCTGCCATATTTCCGCCGCGGCGCAGATCGGCGGCGTGCTGGAACCCGTGGGCGCGTTGCCCGTCATCATTGAGGACGACGTACTGGTAGGCGGCAATACCGGGGTCTATGAAGGCACAGTAGTGAAGAAGCGTGCCGTGCTGGGCACGGGTGTGATTCTCAACCGCTCCACGCCGGTTTACGATCTGGTGCGGGAGAAGGTCTACACTGCCAGTGACGACGAGCCGCTGATCATCCCGGAGGAGGCCGTCGTGGTGGCCGGAGCTCGGAACGTCACCAAGGGTATCGGCAAGGAGTGGGGTATCTCGGTCTACACACCGGTGATCGTCAAGTACCGCGACTCAAAGACCGACGCGAAGACCGTGCTCGAAGACTTGCTGCGGTAGCCCCCGAGACATTTGTGTATCATCCAGGCTATGTACTGGATGATCACCAACCGTAAGCTGACCGACACGCTGGAACCAACTCCGTTTCTGGGTCCGTTGCGCTATTTCATCTCGGACGGTAAAGGGCCCATCGACCAGGTTTCCAGCTGGAACCTGGTGGATAAGAAAGTGTTCATCGACCTGCTGAAGCGGGAGACCTCTCGCTTCCCCTTGATCCTCGACCCGGAAGACAGCGACCAGCAGAAGCACGTAGGCGTCTTCATCCATGGCTTTAACAATTCCTGGGATGGGGCGGCCCAACGCTACCGCCAGATCGCCGATACCATCTACAAGGGCAAGGGCCTCTGCATCCTGTTCAACTGGCCCTCTGACGGCACGGCGCTGGGCTATTATTCGGACCGCATCGATGCGCGCAACTCTTCCGATGGCGTCGCTGACGTTTTCTCTGATCTCTATGACTGGATGCTGACCAAGCAGGCCGACGCAGTGGCGGACCCTAAGAAGTCCTGCCGCGCCAAGATCTCCGTCATCGCCCACAGTATGGGCAACTTTGTGTTCCAGAAGGGCATGAAGACACTCTGGAACCGCAAGAATCAGCCGCTGCTGGCCAGCCTGATCAACCAACTCATCATGGTGGCGGCCGATGTCGATGCCGACCTATTCAAGTCCGGCGAGAACATCGACAAGAGCGACGGTGACGCCATCGCCAATCTCACCTATCGCATCACCGCGCTCTACACCGGCCGCGACACGACGCTGGGCGTTTCAGCGGGCCTGAAGCACTTCGGCGAACGCCGCCTGGGCCGCAGCGGCCTCAGCCGAACCTCGCCCATTCCATCAAACGTTTGGGACATCGACGTGACGGACTTGATCAACCCCAAACTGAAGCGCGTGCACTCGGCTTGCTTTGACGAACCCAAGACCATCGAAGTGATGCGCCACCTGCTCGATGGCACGGATCGGGGCCTGATCGAACGGGAGATCGCCACGATGAAGGCGGCACCGGCCGTGGTGGGCTAACTCTCCGCCTGGATCGGCTCCATTTTGCCGAACAGGAAGTGTGAGATCCCCAGGCCCGTCAGGTGGAAGACGCCCATCACCAGGAAGACTGGCGTGTAGCCGAAGTGGCTGACGACGTAGCCGGGGATGAGGGCGGAGAAGAGTACTCCGCCGAAACCGCCCGCGCAGCCGCCGATGCCGGTGACCGAGGCGACAGCGCGGTTGGGGAAGATGTCGGAAACGGTCGTGTAGAGGTTGGCTGACCAGCCCTGGTGGGCGGCGGTGGCGACGCAGATCAGGGCGATGGCCAGGATGGGGCTTTCGGCCAGGACACTTAAGGCACCCACCGGCATCATGAAGGCGAAGACGGCCATGCCCGCCTTGTGGGCGGGGCCTGGACGCCAGCCGCGGCGGATCAGCACGCCCGCCAGCCAGCCCCCGACCACACTGCCGACGCCAGCCACAGTGTAGATCACCGGGAGTGCCCAACCGATCTCTTTCAGGTTCATCTTGCGGACGTCGAAGAAGTAGGGCGGCAGCCAGTAAAGGTAGAACCACCAGACCGGGTCGCTAAAGAACTTGGCTGCCGCGAAGCCCCAGGTTTCGCGGTAGGTCAACGCCTTGGCCCAGCCGATCCGGGGTTCCCCCACCACTTCCACTTGCTGGGGAGGCTTGGGGGCCAGCAACCAGAAAATCAGCCAGACGAAGCCAGCGGCGGCGGTCATCAGAAAACAAGCCCGCCAACCGGCGAACACCACCAGCCAGGCAAACAATGGCGGTCCGACAATCGACGACACCGTGGCCCCGGCGTTGAAGATGCCGGTGGCGAAGGCGCGGTCTTCTTTGGAGAACCATTCGGCCACGGACTTGATCGCCGCCGGAAAGTTGCCGGATTCGCCCAGGCCCATGAAGCCGCGCCAGAAGCTTAAGCCCATGCCGCTGCCCGCGATCACGTGTCCGGCAGCGGCCAACGACCACCAGGCGATCGACACGGCATATCCCAGCCGCGTGCCCCACTTGTCGATCAGGCCGCCAGCGAACAGAAAGCCAACGGTATAGAAGATCTGGAAGGCGGCGTTGATGTAGCCGTACTCCTGATCGGTGATGTGCATCTCCTGCCGGATGACGGGGATCAGCACGGAAAAGACGATCCGGTCCAGGTAATTGATCGTGGTGGCGAAGAAGAGCAGCGCGAGGATCCACCAGCGCGCGTTGCCTGAAGCATGTCCGGTCATCTCGGGTGATTATAGTGGACTTAGGGTCGACCGCATTGGGCGGGCCCGCAAATCAATATGCACAAAGCCGTCATTCTCGCCGCAGGCCGGGGCACGCGCATGAAATCGCTGACCGATGATCTGCCCAAACCGATGCTGCCGCTGAAAGGGCGGCCCATTCTCGACTACTTGACCGACCGGCTGCGCGGCGCGGGCTTCACCGAATTCGGTGTCGTCATCGGCTACCGGGCGGATGTGGTGGAAGCGCACTTTGCCGGGCGGCCCGAGATCCACTTTGTGCGTCAGGAAGTGATTGACGGTACCGCCCGCGCTGCCCTGCTCTGCCGGGAGTTTGTGGGTGGTGAGGATTTCCTGTTTACCTTCGGCGACATACTCACCGAGACCGCCGACTATGCCGCCATGCGCGCCAAGTTGAAGCCCGGCGTCGATGCCGTGGCCGCCGTGCGCCACGTGCCCGACCCGTGGCAGGGAGCGGCCGTTTATGAGCAGGATGGCGTCGTCACCCGGATCATCGAAAAGCCGCCGCAGGGCACCTCCACCACCCACTGGAACTCGGCCGGTGTCTACTGCTTCCGCGCCACTGTTTTTGATGAGTTAGCGAAGGTCCCCCAATCGCCCCGGGGTGAGTATGAGCTCACCAGTGCGGTGGAGGCGCTGGTGGCGCAGGGCCGCGTGGTGATCCATGCGCTGGAAGGAATCTGGCGCGACATTGGGCGGCCAGAGGATCTGGAAGCCGCTCAGAACGAGGTGTAGGGGCGATAAAATACCCGCATGAGCGCGCTACCCATTCCTCGTATCTCCGTAGAAGAGTACCTGGCGGCTGACCGGGTAGCTGAGTTGCGCAGCGAATACCACGATGGAGAGGTATTCCCGATGGTGGCGGTCACATTGACTCATGCGCGGCTGGCCGTGAGCCTGGCTCGGCGGCTCGACGAGAAATTGAGCGATGGAACCTGCCAAACTGTGGCCGCGCCCCGCGTTCGCGCCAGGGCCACCAATTTCGTCTACCCAGATCTGGCCGTGATCTGCGGTCCGCCCCAACTGGCCGATGCGCACGGGGACACCGTCTTAAACCCCAAGGTGATCATCGAGATCCTGTCGCCTTCTACCGCCGACTATGACTACGGTGGGAAGTTCGCCCTCTACCGCGGGTTGGCCTCGCTGGAGGAGTACGTGCTGGTCTCGCAGGAGGCCTATCTGGTCGAAGTGTTCCGTCGGCTCACCGACGGGCGGTGGGCGCTTTCAAGCTACCAGGGCGCGGATGCTGTCCTGACGCTGGAATGCCTGGGCATCGCACTACCCCTCGCCGAGATCTACGCGGGCGTTGAACTTCCGGCAGCCTAGCTGCGCCCGCTGGAGCCGAAGCCGCCTTCGCCGCGCACGGTGTCCGACAAGTCGCGCTCTTCCCAATCGATTGCTTCATAGCGGGCGATCACCAACTGCGCGATCCTGTCGCCGATGGCAATCGGAAACGGTTGCGGGCCCAGGTTGAGGAGAATTACCTTTACTTCGCCACGATAGCCGGGGTCGATGGTGCCGGGCGAATTGGGGATGGTGATGGCGTGCTTGAGCGCCAGGCCACTGCGGGGGCGCACCTGCGCCTCAAAGCCGGAGGGCACTTCGATGGACAATCCGGTGGGTACGGCCTGCGGGATTCCCGGCTGCAACTCGGTGGCGACCACTGACCGCAGGTCGAGCCCGGCGTCTTCCAAGGGGCCGTGGGCGTAAGCGGGCAGAACTGCGTCCGGATGAAGGCGTTTGATTCCAATGCGCATGAACCGCGAGAATAGCATGGTGTCTTCTCCATCGAGTGAGCGGCCCGCCGGACCTGGCGCTGGCCCGCGCGTGCACGCCCTTCCGCCCATGCCGCCGGAGCAGTTGGCCTATGCCCTGGCCCGCTATTCGCGGTCGGCTGATTCGATCACCCAGTCCATCGATTGGGTCCGCTCCCACGATTCCGGGAAGTTTCTCGACAGCTTCTACTTCCAGTACGGCCACGCCTCCATTGCCGACTTGGGGCATCTGGCCATCTGCTGGGAAGGGGTCAGCGAACTGGCCGCCACCGAGATTGAGGATGAACCGCTGTGGGACGGACAGGCCAAGTCATCCCGCTATCAGGATTTCGGCCAACTGGGCTTCATCACCCCGCCCGAGTTCGACGCGGCAGCGGCGGAGCGTTATCAAGCGGCGGGCAACGCCCTGATGGCGGCCTATCGCCAAGTCCACACCGAGATGATTGAGGTGTTGAGTGAACGGCTGCCGCGTCCCGAGGAGATGAAGCCCGACGCCTACCGGCGCAACATCGCCGCCCGTGCCTTTGACGTCGCGCGGTACCTCCTGTTTTGGGGCGTGCCGACCAATGCCGGACAGGTGACCAGCATCCGTACGCTGGAACGGCAGATCCGGCGGCTGAAGGCCTCCGAGTATGCCGAAGTGCGTGACGTCGCGGACCAGGCTACCGAAGCCTGCAAGGTACCGGAGGCGACACCGACGCTGGCGAAGTACGTGGGCGTGGACCAATATCTGGTCACCTCGCGCGCCGACCTCAAGCTTTGGGCGGAACAGAACCTGCCCGCGCCCGCCCGCCTTCCGGTCGAGGACATCGACTTGTCCCGGCCCACCGACACTCCGGCCGACATTGTGGCGACCTTGCTCTACCCGGCGACGGACCGGCCGTTCCGCGAGCTCTACGAACTGGCACGCGGCTGGTCAGCGGCTCAACGGGCGGAAGTGATCGATGTCGCGCTCAAGTCCCGCCAGCGCTACGACGAACTGTTGCGCGAATTCCGTGGTGGGCTCTACGCGTACGACATGATCATGGACGTCGGCGCCTACCGCGACATGCACCGCCACCGCCGCTGCCAGCAGTACCGGCAAGCGTATTCGGGCCGCCTGGGTTGGGAGACGCCGGAACTGGTCGCCGGCCACGCGGTCTATCGTGAGGCAATGGAGCAGGCTTTTGATACGCTCCACGCGCTGCCCGAACCGGGTGCCCACTACCTGCTGCCGTTTGGTGCCCGCAGCCGGTTCCTGTTCAAGATGGATTTCGCCGAGGCCGAATACATCTCCAAGCTCCGCAGCGGCGTAAAAGGCCACTTCAGCTACCGTGCGGTGGCTTGGAAGATGAAGCTGGCCATGGAGAAGCTGGAACCCGAACTGGGCCGGCTGATCGAGGCGACGCCCCCCTGGGTGGAGGACCCGTTGACGCGGTAGCGAGCAGAACTAGGGCGCTGTCACGCTGGACGTTCGGCGATCTGAAGCGTGGTGTCGAGCGGGCGTTGTAATTCACAGCAGCGAGGCGGGCTGAGATCAAAGAAGGCGACGGCAAGGAAAGGGGATGCAAAGCGAAAGCTATAGATAATGGCTATGCATGACGTGCATCGCCATTTGGTTGTGCTATTATCTAATGGGAGGTTTCACCATGCTTGACTTTTCACAGCTTGAATCAATCCGCCGCGCGATGGAAGAGGAGCACCGCCGGGATCTCGAAGCCCTTGAACGCTTGAAGCGCTTTATGCCTGCGAATGCTAGCCGCACCGTTTCTGCTACTGCTTTGATGCCGCCCGCGGCAAATTCAGGCCAATCTCGTGAAGACGACGCCCGTGACTTGGAACACTCTGATTCTTCTGGTTCGATCATTGCCGCAATCGAAAGAGTCTTTCGTGAGCATCCGGAGCGGGCATGGGATGGCCCGCGGATTTTGAATGAACTTAAGCGCATGGGAGATGCCCCGAAGGCAGTGAACCCCATGACGACGATTTCAGTCAGTTTGAAGAAGTTGTCGGACCGATCCGTGATTCGGTTGGTTCGCCCGGGCTCGGGTCGGACCCCGCATCTATACCAGTGGCAGCCGACGGTTGATCGGTACGAGAGAGAGATTAAGGAAATGGCGGAGTCAGAAGCTCTCGCCGAAGGGTCCGTGTAAAAACGGAGCCCCCGGACCAGTGCTCGAACACTGGGACCGGGGGTAACTAAAGGGGAGGTACATGCCAGAACATGACCAACCGTAGAATGCGATGCATCGTAATCGTCTTGAAAATTAACGATTTTTCGATCACCATCGAGATCCCAATAAGGCCATAAGGCCTTACTAAGGTCTGCGGGCTCTACGAGAAATACTCAGAGCCCGCCCTCTTTCAAAACCAACTCGATTGTAACCCATTGTGTCAAACGTCGCAATAGGCCAAAGCACACTGATGTGCCTGTATGCCTTTGTTTGCAATGGAATGCAGAAGGACCTTTATTGCTTGACTGAAATAACTTTTCGCCATGCAACATGTTCAATGCGATCCCACAGCAGTGATCTATGTGCTAAAAATTTAGCTTGACGCTGGGTAATGGTCGTGCTAAAAATCTAGCATGACTGAAGAAACTGATCCGCACCAGGAATCCGTCACCCCGGGCGCCCTCAGCCGCCGCGAGCGGCAGATCCTCGACATTCTCTACCAGCGCACTCGCGCGACCGCTCACGAAGTGCGTGAGGCGCTGCCCGGATCACCCAGTTACTCCACGGCCCGCGCGCTGCTGCGCATTCTCGAGGAGAAGGGGCACGTCCGGCACATCGAAGAAGACGGGCGTTACGTCTACTTGCCGGCGGTGTCGCGCGGTTCGGCTGGGCAATCGGCGTTGCAGCATCTGGTGCAGACCTTCTTTGACGGGTCCGCCGCACAGGTGATGGCCGCCTTGCTCGACCGCGGGTCCGTCCAACTGCCACCGGCAGAGCTGGAGCGGTTAGCGCAGTTGGTGGATGAGGCGAGGAAGGGTGCCCACCAGAGTGCACCGCCGGAGAGTGAGGGAGATGCCTCCGGCTAAACCCTTAGCCCGCACCGCTCCCCCAGCCGCCGCGTTTATTGCCTTGATGTGTTCGAGCCAACCTTAGATTTCCAGGAGTTACGCCCATGACCCTCACTCTGATCCTGCAAGCCACCGCTCTATTCAGCGTGGCCCTTTCCGGCGCGTTGATCCTTCGCCGCGCTCCGGCCGCCCAACGCCATCTGCTGTATGTCCTGGCGATGGCGGCGGCGCTCTTGGTGCCCGCCGTGGCCCCGCTGGTGCCCGCAGCGGCCACCAGTGGCCTGGCGGAACTGCCATGGACCACGGTGCTGGTCCGGGCCAGCGGAGAACCAGCGGTGGCGTCAAGCTGGACGGCCCGGCTGCCGGGCTTGCCCGAGTCATTGGTGGCGATCTGGGCGGCTGGTGCTGCCTTGATGCTGCTGCGGGTGCTGGTGGGCCTGGGGCGTGCCGCTTGGCTGCGCGCTGCCGCTCAACCGTTTGCGAATGGAACCGCGGGCGATGTCCGGATGCATCCGGCGGTGCCGATGCCCACCACCTTTGGCTTCCGGCGGCCGGCTATCTTGCTGCCTGCGGCGGCCTCCACCTGGGACGCCCAGAAACGGGAGAGCGTGCTGCGCCATGAGCAGGCCCACGTGGACCGGCGGGATTGCCTCAGCATGCTGTTGGTGGAACTGGCGCGGGCCATCTACTGGTTCCATCCGCTCGCTTGGGTGATTGCAGCCAAGGCCCAGCAGGACCGGGAACGCGCCTGCGATGATGCCGTTCTGCGGGGCGGCGTGGCGGCAACGGACTACGCGGGGCACTTGGTCTCGATCGCCCGGGAAGCGCAAGGGAAGCTGTTGCTGGCGGGCGTGCCGATGGCCGCTCCTTCACAGCTCGAGAGCCGCATTCGCGCGGTGCTCAACCCCTCCGTGGCGCGCCGACCGGTATCGCGACGCCTGGCCTCCCTCGCCGCCGTCCTGATGCTGGGGGTGGTGTTTGCTCTGGCTGCTGCGGGGCAAGCTTCCGCCCCCGCAGCGGGTACGGTCGAGGTGGTGGTGAATGATGTCACCGGGGCACGGGTTCCGCAGGCCATGGTGTCGATCGAAGATGGCAGCGGCAAAGTGGTGCTCACCCTGTCCACCTCCGCCACCGGTGAGGTGAGCTTCGCGTCGCTGCCGTCCAAGGACTACTTGCTGGAAGTGGACAAGCCCGGCTACGCGGTCATGACCAAGGGCCTTAAGCTGACGGCCGATAGCGGTGTACGCGCCGAGATCACTCTACAACCGGTGGAAGTCATGCAATCCACTGCCGCCAGCAGCGACCCGACCTCGCCCACCGGTGCGCCCAGCCGCATCCGCGTCGGAGGCAACAAGCAATCAGCCAAGATCATCAACAAGGCCCGCATCGTCTACCCCCAGGAGGCCAAACAGCTGGGCATCCAGGGGACGGTCTTCCTGAAGGCCGTCATCTCCAAGGAAGGCACCGTCCTATCCCTGCAGGTGTTGAGCGCTCCGCATAAGTCCCTGGCCGATGCGGCGCTGGAAGGTGTTAAGCAGTGGACGTATCAGCCGACCCTGCTGAATGGCAACCCGGTGGAGGTGGTGACCCGGGTCTTCGTCAACTTCACCTTGGCACCGTAGGTATCGTGCGAAGGGGCGGGGGGAGGTTGATCTCTCCCCGCCCCGCCCGTCGCCATTTACCCGGCCGTCGCCTTCGCCAGTGCTCCCAGGCTCTTCAGCTTTGCATTGAGCGTGGTGCGGTTCAGATTGAGCAGATCGGCCGCTTGCGTCTTGTTGCCTGAGGTGCGGCGCAAGGCTTGTTCGAGCAAGCTGAGCTCAATCGCGCCGATGGTCTGTTCAAAGTCCAGGCCATGGTCCGGCAGCGGCACGGAGGCCTGGCTGACGCCGGCGGCTTTCGGGACAAAGGTGGATGGCAGGGGGAAGTCGCCGGGATAGAGCAGCATGCGGTCACCAGAAAGGGCGACGGCCATTTCGACCGCGTTCTCTAACTGCCGCACGTTGCCGGGCCAATCGTAGCGCTCCAGCCGGGCAATGGTCTCCGGGCTGAGCTCTTTGACGGGCAACCCTTCATGGCGGCAGACCTTCTCGATGAAGTGCGCGGATAACAAGGCAATGTCGGCCTTGCGCTCGCGCAGCGGGGGCAGGCTCAGCGGCACAACGTTCAGCCGGTAGAAGAGATCTTCGCGGAACCGGCCCTCGCGGACGCGCTCCAGCAGATCGACATTGGTGGCGGCGATGACGCGGACGTCCACCTTCACCGTCTCGGAACTGCCCAGCCGCTCAAAGGCCCGTTCCTGCAGGACGCGGAGCAGCTTGGACTGCAAGTCCATCGGCATGTCGCCGATTTCATCCAGAAAGATCGTGCCGCCATGCGCCATCTCGAACCGGCCTGTGCGGTTGCTCAGTGCACCCGTGAAGGCACCACGGACGTGGCCGAACAGTTCAGCCTCCAGAAGATTCTCGGGCAGCGCGCTGCAGTTGATCGAAACCAGCGGCTGAGTGGCGCGAACGCCCGCCGCATGGATGGCGCGGGCGGCCATCTCCTTGCCGGTGCCGGTTTCACCGGTCACCAGCACCGTGCTGCGGCGGCGGGCCACCAGGCGGATCACTTCGGCCACGTGGTCCATGGCGGGACTCACGCCCACCAGCAGCCGCCGCCACGGCTCGTCAGGAGTGCGGGGGCGCCGGATGGCCGTGGCGCGGAGGGTGCTGTCGATACTGAGCTTCAATTCACTTTCCTCTGCCAAAACGCAATGGGCGCCGGCGTGGGCCAACCGGACGGCTTCGGCCAGCGTGGCCGCCGGCTGGAGCACAATCACCGGCAAACCGGGCCACCGCCGGTGGCATTCTTCGATCACGACGGCCGGGTCAGCCTCCGCAAAAGGGGGGCGCAGGACGGCGGCGCTGGGCCGCTCATGGGGGAGCACGAAGCTGTCGTCGATCCAAAGAATTTCCGGCATAGTGACAGTTGTCTATCGGAGGACGCCACGATTCTGTCTATTGGGTAAATCACCTTAGCCCCCGCAGGAGCACCTGTAGCCCCAAGGGAAGCCGGGTAACACTGTTCAGCGGGGCAGAAACAGAACGATCGTGGCCACAATGGCCAGCCCGATCACTGACGTGGTGAAGACCCGCTCAGGAATGTACTTGATCACGCGGCGTCCCGTGAAGGCCCCCAGCAGCGCCGGCACCACCAGGGCCGCGCCAAAGCTGAGCGACTGGGCGGAGATCAGCCCTTGCCAGCTGTAGATCGGGATCTTGGAGAGGTTGACGAGAAAGAAAAACCAAGCCCCCGTGGCCACAAACTGCTCGCGTGGCAGGTTCTGGCTGAGCAGGTAGATATTCATCACCGGCCCGGCAGCATTGGCCACCATCGTCGAGAACCCGGCCGCGCTGCCAAAGAAAGCCGAATGCGCGTGGCCGGTCTCCGACGCCAGGTTGATGCCCCGCAGCCGCAGGAAAAACAAAAGGATGCAGGCGAGGATGATGGCCCCCACCAGTGGCCGAATGATGTGTTCCGGAAAGCTCAACACCGCACCGCCCAAGGCGCCGCCCACCGCCACGTAGGGAAACAGTTTGAACAAGGCACCCGCGGCGGACTCTTTACGGTAGGAGATCACCGCGAAGATGTCCGCCGTCAGCAGGACCGGCAATAGCCAGCCCGCCGATAGCCGCGCATCGCCCACCGCCACCACAAACAGCGGCACGGCCAGAATACCCAGGCCGGGCATGCCGGTTTTGGCCACGCCGATATTGAAGGCACAGAAAATGGCCAGCACCCAGCGCCAGGTGGGAAAGTCAGGAAGAACGAACAACTCACTAGGGTAACGCGCCAGCAAGCGGCATAGCGTGGAGCATGCCGGTAACCA
>JBIKMK010000352.1:0-5043 GCA_044359315.1 Bryobacteraceae bacterium
CGGCTCGGAACGACCGTCTAGTGCTTAGTGACACTTGCAGCTTTGGATGGCTTACTCCATGGCTGCGCGCTGCCGGCTACCGCTCCTCCACCGGCAGCGTAATCTTTGACCCATCAGCACCGCCAAAATAGACCCGCTGCGTCGCTTTCACAAAGTCGGTGGAGAGCGCTTTGGGGATCTCCATAAACTTCTGCGGGTTACGGTCCGTCAGGGGGAACCAACTGCTTTGGATCTGCACCATGATGCGGTGCCCGGCGCGGAAGGTGTGGGCGACGTCGGGGAGTGCGAAGGTGATGCGGTCCGGCTTGCCCGGCTCAAAGGGGACGGGCTTTTCAAAGCTTTGGCGGAACTTGCCACGGAACGGTTCGCCGCGGACCAGTTGCTGGTAGCCGCCCATCGTGGAGACGGCCGGGAGCGGCACCGACGGCGTCAGCGCGGCGCCTGGCGCAGGTGGAGGCGGCAGGGGCACGTTGTAGTCGACGGCATCGCCCGGGTAGACGTCGATCACCTTCACCACAAAGTCAGAGTCGGTGCCGGTGGTGGAGACTTTCAAGTCCACCTGGATGGGCCCGGTCACCGTCACATCGCGCTCCAGTACTTCCGACTTGTAGACCAGCACGTCGGGCCGGGCAGCGGCGAAGCGTTGGTCTTCGGTCATGTAGGTGTTGGGCACGCGCGTCGCCAGGCCGTTGATGTAGGGCACGGGCTTGGCCGGGTCGGAGATGTATTCATCAAAGCCAGTCCCGCCCGGACGCTGCCACGCCAGCTTGCCTTTGGCGTCCAAATGGATCGTCGTGGGCTTGGCACCGGCGGGCGGCCACGCCGGGAACTTGCGCCATTGGTTGCGCCCCGTCTCAAAAACATAGGCGCGGGGGACCTTGTTTTCGCCCTTGCCCTTCAGGTGGTGCACAAAGAACGGCAGTTCGATATTGGCGCGATAGTAGGCGGATGTCTTCGAACCAAAGTTCAGCCGTCCCAGCCGGTCGCCATCGCCGCGCGCGAAGCCGCCGTGGTTCCACGGGCCCATCACCAGCATGTTGGTCGAAGGCGGCGAATTCTTCTCCATGAAGCTGTGTTGCCGTAGCGGACCCATCGGGTCCTCCGTGTCGAACCACCCGCCCACCATCATCACGGCTGGTTTGATGTTCTTCAGATACTTCCAGACGGCGCGCGATTGCCACACCTGGTCGTAAGTGGTGTGGTCAATATTCAGGTTCCAGAACGGCTGCTGGTTCTTGAAGTATTTTTCATTGGCGTTGGCCAGTGACCCCATTTCGAGATAGAAGTCATATCCATCGGGGGAGCCAAACTGGAACGGGATCGATGGCTTCGGTGGCTCCGGGTCGCCCTCGCGATTGCGGAAGCCCATGTAGAAGGCAAACCGGTGCGCCAGCATGAACGCGCCGTTGTGATAAACGTCGTCGCCCATGTAGTAGTCGGTCACCGGAGCCTGCGGCGACACCGCCACCAGCGCCGGGTGCGCGTCGATCATGCCGGCCGAGGCATAAAAGCCGGGCTGTGAGATGCCCCACATGCCCACCTTGGCGACGGCACCGGGGACGTTCTTGGTCAGCCAGTCGATGGTGTCGTAAGTGTCGGTGCTCTCATCAATGTCCTTGGGCCCTTTGTTGGGCTTGTGCGGGCGGATCAATTCATAGACGCCTTCGCTCATGTAGCGGCCCCGGACGTCCTGGTAGGCGAAGATGAATTTTTCGCGCGCGAACAGGTCCGATGGTCCCAGGCTGGCGCGGTATTGTTCGATGCCGTAGGGCGCCACGCTGTAGCCTGTGCGCTGCATCATCATCGGGTAAGTCTTCTCGTCGGTGAAGACGTCCTTGGGGACATAGACCGACGTGAACAGCTTCACCCCATCGCGCATCGGGACGCGGTATTCAAACTTGGTGTAGTTCTCGCGCACCCAGTCCCGGGTGACCGCGTTAGCGGCAGCGCCCGGTGCGCCGGTCATCTGGCACAACAGCGGCGCGGCCGTGAGCAAGGCCAAGGCGGTAGAACGGCTGATCTTCGACATCCGATCAGTTTCGCAGAATCGGACGGCCGTGTAGTGGTTGGCTCAGCTATTGGCTCATGCCGCGGGCGTTGATGCGCCAGATCTTTTCGACCTGACCTCCCCGGTGGCAGAAGATGCGGTCGTAGAGATTCACGGTCGGGTCGCAGTGCGTGACGGTGAACTCCACCCGGTCGCCCAGGTTGATCGCGCGCGGGGCCTTCTTCAGGTCCAGGCGCCCATGCTCGTCGCCAGCCCAGGCGTAGGGCACGCCCGGGTGCGAGACCGACTCGGGAGTGCCGCCGGAATCAGTCGCAAACGCCTTCAATCCCGCATCGACAACGGCGATGTCGTCCGATGGCTTCGAGTACACGCTGGCCACGACGGTGAGCGAGTGTGCGAAGTCCGAATACTTTTCCGTGCCCGTGGAACTGCCGATGCTGCCGTAGCCTTGATCCATGAAGACGTAGCTGCCGGGCTGGAGTTCAGTAACGCCGTCGATCTCGCTATCGATGTTGTAAGTGCCCGTCGAGCCGCCGGAAAGCCAGGGGCAGGGAATGCCATCCTTCTCAAACAGACGCCGCGTAGCCACGGCCTGTCCCATCCACTCCGTGGAGGTGGCGCGGCGCTTCTCGAAACCCTGCACGTGGGCGGAGAAGCCGGAATAGGCCTGGATCCCGGCCAGCTTCAGGTTCTTCATCTGCGTGACGGCGCGCGCCAGTCCCAGCGCCGGTTCGCCCGGCGTGATGCCCGTGCGGCGGCCTACGAGAAGATCGATGGCCACGTTGATCTTCTGCTTGGCCGCAGCGGCGGCGTCGTTCAGATCCTGCGCGTTCTGCGTGTTGTCCACCACAAAGATCGTTTCCGGCCGCTTGGCCGCCAGCGCGATGCCACGCTCAATCCGGTGCTTGCCGGCCAGCGATCCGGTGACCAGCAGACCCGTCACGCCGCCCGCCGCCAACGCCTCAGCCTCGCTGATCTTGGCCGAACACGCCCCCACCGCTCCTTGCGACATCAGGTACTTGGCCAGCTCAGAACACTTGTGGGTCTTGGCATGCGGGCGCAACGCCCGGCCACGGGCCTTCGCATGCGCCGCCATCTTCTGGACGTTGGCCTCAAACAGGTCCAGGTCCAGCAGCAGTGACGGCGTGGGCAGGTCGTCTTTGGAGAGCTTACCTTTCACATTTCCGGAAGCGAGGATCTTCTCGACTTCGGACCAGGAACGGGTGGCTCCGGTGAGAACCGCAGGGGCGGCTAGGCTGCTGGCGACAAAGATTCGGCGCGTCATGATCATGGAGGATATCAAGCTTTGGGCGATAACGGACGATAAGATAGATGTAAATGCCCAATTTCGATTACGACCTGCTGGTGATCGGGTCCGGACCCGCCGGACTGCGCGCGGCCATTCAGGCGGCCAAATTGAACAAACGGGTAGCGGTGGTGGAGCGCAAGGCGGTGGTGGGTGGGGTGAGCGTTAACCTGGGCACGATACCTTCCAAAACCTTCCGCGAAGCCGTGCTGGACCTCTCGGGCTACAACGATAAAACTTTTTACGGTCAATCGTTTAGCGTCAAGAAGCAGATCACCATTGGGGACCTGCTGATGCGCTGTGACCAGGTAATCCGGCACGAAATCGACGTCATGCGGGATCAATTGCAGCGCAACGGCGTCGAAGTGATCGCCGCCACCGCCTCCCTGTGCGACGCGCACACGGTGAATCTGGAAGCCGTCGATGGCAAGGGGCTGCGCTTGGTCCGGACGGCCAACATCATGATCGCCACGGGGACGGAAACCACCAAGGATCCGCACATCCCCTTCGACGGCAAGCTGATTTTTACCAGCGACGATGTCCTGTGGCTGGACCGGTTGCCGCGCACCCTGGCCGTGGTGGGTGCCGGTGTGATCGGGGCCGAGTACGCCAGCATGTTCGCTTGCCTCGGCGTCCGCGTCACCCTGGTGGATAAGCGCTCCCGGCTGCTGCCCTTTGTGGATGAAGAGATCAGCGACTCGCTGGCTTACCACCTGCGTGAGAACCGCGTGACGTTGCGCTTAGGCGAAGACGTCGCCGCCGTGGAGCCGTTTGAGGACGAAAACGGTGCGCGCGTCCGCATCAAGCTGGCTTCGGGCAAGCAGATTGTCACGGAGAAGGCGCTCTATTCGATTGGTCGAACGGGCAATACTTCAACTCTCAATCTGGAAGCGGCGGGCTTAAGCGCTGACAACCGCGGCCGGTTGAAGGTGAACGCCCACTATCAAACCGAGGTTCCCAACATCTACGCCGTGGGCGACGTGATCGGCTTCCCCAGCCTGGCCTCCACCTCCATGGAGCAAGGCCGCATCGCCGCCTGCCACGCCTTTGGGGCAAAGGCGCAGAGCTTCCCGGACCTGTTCCCCTACGGCATCTACGCCATCCCGGAAATCTCCATGTGCGGCAAGACCGAAGAGGAATTGACGCACGACGGTGTGCCCTACGAAATCGGCAAAGCGCGCTACAAAGAGATCGCCCGCGGCCAGATCATCGGCGACATTACCGGGCTGCTGAAGCTGATCTTCCACGCCGAAACGCGCCAGTTGCTGGGCATCCACATCATCGGCGAAGGCGCCAGCGAACTGGTCCACATTGGCCAGGCCGTGATGTTCTTCGGCGGAACCATCGACTACTTCATCAACACCGTCTTCAACTACCCCACGCTCGCCGAGTGCTACAAGGTGGCGGCCTTTGACGGCATCAACCGCCTGGCGCTCTACCAGCAGACGTAGCCCGGAGGATGAGGCTAGATAAAGGCTTCCAACCCCACCTTAAAGAACGCGGCCAGCTTCTTCGCCTGCTCCTTGCTGATCGAGCGCTTAGCCGCCAGGATCTCTGATACCCGGCTCCGCGAACCAACAACCGGCACCAGATCCTGGGCGGTGAGTCCACGTTGATCGAGAAGGAATGCCACCATCTCGTGCGGTTCCGACTGCGGGACGGGATACGCACTCTTCTCGTAGCTGTGAATCAAATCCGCCAGTAGTTCTAGTAGGGCGTCTTCCTCTGC
>JBIKMK010000353.1:0-5039 GCA_044359315.1 Bryobacteraceae bacterium
GGTGCTGAAGACCCTGGGCCTCTACCTGCGCGACAAAGTGAAGACCGGGACGCTGGTGAAAGTGGACGACGCCCGGTTCGACCCCATGTGGGAAGCCGCCGGGGCGCGCCAGATGCCCATCGCCATCCACACCTCCGACCCGGTGGCCTTCTTCCGCCCCATCGACAAGTTCAACGAGCGCTATGAAGAACTCAACGCCCACCCGGACTGGAGCTTCGGCGGCCGCGACTTCCCCAGCGATCGCGAACTGCAGGAAGCCCGCCGCCGCGTCATGAAGCGCCACCCCAAGACGCAGTTCGTCTGTCTGCATGTGGCCGTGGCTGAGAACCTGGCCTACGTCTCCGAGATGATGGACGCCCACCCCAACATGTGGGTGGAGTTCGGGGCCCGCATCGGCGAACTGGGCCGCCAGCCGCGCGCTGCCCGCAAGTTCTTTGACCGTTTCCAGGACCGGATCCTGTTCGGCACCGACGCCGTCCCGCATGGTGACCAGTTCCCGCAGCAGGTGTTCGGCGAGAAGCTCTACGAGATCTACTACCGGTTTCTGGAGACCCAGGACGAGTACTTTGACTACGCCCCGGCGCGCGTGCCGCCGCAAGGCCGGTGGAAGATTTATGGCTTGGGATTACCGGATGCGATGCTGAAGAAGATCTATAACGGCAACGCCTCCCGTCTATTGAACCTGAAGGTTTGACAGACGTATCCCCGCTGGGTGCCCGATTCATGCGATACTTCTCAGTTTCCCGTGAACACGGGTGCCCATGCGAGTAAGAGTCCTTTACCACGATCACTGTTTCGACGGCGCGGCGTCTGCGGCTTACTTCAGCCGCTTCATCTCGGAACACGTCCATCCTGGGGCGGAGTTCGCCTACACGGGGATGGCCCACACGGCGGATCAGATTTTTGAAGACTCGTTGTTTGATGGCGACGTCAACGCCATCGTCGATTTCAAGTACTCACCCAACGACCGCCTGAACTGGTGGTTTGACCATCACCAGAGCGCGTTTCTGACTCCCGCCGATGCGGAGCACTTCCGGCAGGCGCAGCATCCCACCAAGTTTCTCGACACCGGCTACAAGAGCTGCACCAAGTTCATCGCCGATCTCACGCGCGAGAAGTACGGCTACCAGGCCGCCGGTCTGGACGATCTGGTGAGCTGGGCGGACATCATTGACGGGGCTTCCTATGCCTCGGCCGAAGAGGCGGTCAGCCTGAAGTCCGCGGCGACGCAGTTGGTGCTGGTGATTGAGGCCGCCAAGGGTTCTGATACGGTGCAGAGCATCATCCGGTTGATGCAGAGCCAGCCGCTGGAGGCGATCATCCAGCAGCCGGAGATCCAGGCGCAGTATCAGCCGCTCTATGCCCGGCATCTGCGTTCCATGGGCGTCATTGGGGATTGCGCCGTCAGCGAAAAGGGTGTGGTCTTTTTTGACCTGGTGGGGAAAGAACTGGATGGCTACAACAAGTTTGTGCCGTACTACCTGCACCCGGAAGCCACCTACACGGTGTCGGTGAGCGAGCAGCCGTTCCGCACCAAGGTCAGCGTCGGGTCCAGCCCCTGGGCGGCGGAAGTGAAACACAACCTGGCCTCGATCTGCGAGCGCTACGGCGGCGGCGGCCACTCCCGCGTTGGTGCGATCAGTTTCCCGGTAGGGGAGATTGAGCGGGCCCGCCAAGCAGCCCGCGAGATTGTCGCCGAGCTCCAGGGTTAGCCTAGCCCCATGCGTCAGCTTGGGGCTTCTTTGCCTCATTGGAATAGCCCCAAGCTCACGCATGGGGCTACAGCGCTAGGCCACCAGTTGGCGGTGGAAGTTTAGAAACGAATCCGCGCCTTCTGAACCCATATAGCGTTCCAGCATCGTGCGATCCGTCTGGGCCAGATCGACGACAATCAGGCCATCCAGGCAGCGCGAGAACTTGGGGTCCACGTTAAAGGCCGCCAGACGTCCGCCCAGCTTCAGATATTGCCGCAACAGGACGGGGACGCCTTTACCGTCCCGCTCAATGTCGGCGATGATGGCGGAGAGTTCTTCCAGGTCCACGCTCCAGTCCAGCTTCGGCCCAAACGGCCAGGTGCGGAACGGCTGCCGAGCCTTCACTAGGCGGCTGAGGCGCGGGTCCGATTGGCGTGTGCGCAGATAATCCACCATGAACTGGCGGGACACGGGCGAATAGTCGTTGGAGATACTGACGGGCCCAAACAGCATCCGGTAATGCGGGTTCCGCACAATGAACTGCCCAATGCCCTTCCACAGCACCAGCAGCGAGGCAAAGCTCTTCTGGTACTCCGGGCGGACAAAGCTGCGGCCCAGCTCGATGGCGGGCTCCACTTCACGGAGAAAGTCGCGGTGGTAGTTGAACAGGGTGGACGTGTAGAGTCCACGGACGCCGTGGCCCAGCAGGATCTCGTCGGTCAAGCCTAACCGGTAGGCACCGATCACTTCCTGGTTCTTGCGGCTCCAACTAAACAGGTGCCGGTAGTGGCCGTCGAACTCATCCAGGTCCTTGTCGCTGCCGGTCCCCTCGCCGACCGCGCGGAAAGCTGCTTCCCGCAGCAGGCCAATCTCATCCAGCAGCCGCGGAATCTGCCGGGCCGTGGCTACGTAGACCTGCTGATCCCCCGACTGCGCCAGGAACTGCGCCGGCGGCAGCGCCGCCACTTCACCCTCCACCGAGGCCGGGCGCGCGCGGCTGATCAGGGCTGGGGCCACCGGCTGCGGCTTGGCGGGCACGCCCTCACGCCGGTGCTCCAGCAGGTAGGTCCGCCAGCGGAGGTAGCGCGTCAGCGCTTCGTCACTGGTGAGCGATTCCGCCTGCGCCGGGGCCACGGGCGATCCCACCCGGATCTCCACGCGCCGGTTCTGCTTGTTCAGAAATTCATGCGGCAGCAGTGCCGTCCGCACCTTGGCGTGGAACATTCCCAGGATCTGGAACAGCGCGCTGTTGGCCCCTTTGATGTAGACGGGCACCGAGGTGGCTCCAGAACGGCGGATGAGCCGCGCGACGGTGGAATGCCAATCCGGATCCGTCACCGCCAGCTTCTTCCATTGCAGGTGCGAAACTTCGCCCGCCGGAAAGACCACCAGCAGCTTGCCTTCCTTCAGCCACTCAATGGCCTGACGCAAGCCACGCTGGTTGAACCGCACCGCTTCCCGGCCGCCAAAGGGGTTGATCTCGATGAACCAGTCCTTCACTTCCGGAACCGTGGCCAGAATCGAGTTCGCCAGCACCTTCACATCGGGCCGGACCGCCAGAAGCTTGGTCATCAGCGCCGCGCCCTCGAGCAATCCGAACGGGTGATTGGCCACCACCACCACCGGTCCGGTGGCTGGCACTTTGGCCCACTCCTTGCCGCCGGAATCGAGCTCCACATGGAGCCCATCGATCATGGCCTGAAAGAAACGCGCGCCGTCGCCCAGTGGGGCAATCTGTTTATACATCTTTTCGAGTTCGTCAAAACGGAGGACTCGAAGTGCAGGATTCTCCACGCCTACGAGAATGACTGCCCAATGTCAAAACCATCTGACGGTTGGGCGAAATTCTCGTCGCGGTCGCGTAACGATTGTATTTCGGTGCCGCTTATGGGAGGCGGAGATCCTGTTCCAACCGCTGGCGTGCCGCTTCCGGCACGATCCGCCAGTTCTGGTCCGGCTTCGCGGGCAGCGACTGATGCTCGGTGTAGTATTCGATGATCAGGTCCCGCACCTCGCGGTGGGACCGCCAGAGCACGAGCGCTCCCTTGAACATCGTGTACCCGCCGGAGCCGCCGGCGCGATAGTCGTTGAGAGCGATCCGCAGCTTCTGCGTGTCGGCCAACGGAGCGCCCTGGTAGCGGAGATTCTTGATGCGCTGGCCGGCCGGGGCCTGCAAATCCACCTCATACTCGACACCCTGGGCCATGTCGTAGTTGTAGCCCGGGATGCGCCGGTTGATCAGCGGGGCGACGGTGCAGGTGGGTTCCGCGCAGGAATTGAAGAAGCGGGCCGCGTTCTCGAGCGCCGCCTTCAGCATCGCCCCGGTGCCCTCGATCGCATAGAGTTCGTTCTCGTAAAGGTAAAGCCCGGCGGCGTCGCGGATGGTGACCGGTCCGGCGGCGATCTTCAGTTTCGAGTTGAACAGCGCGGTCAAGGAAACATCGGCCTTGGCGTAGTGTAGTTGCGCTTGGTGGATGGCGTCGACTAGGGCGGAGTCCTCAATCTGGCCGCGGGCGGCGTCGAGGGCGACGGGCGCGCTGGCGATGCGCGTGGCCAGCCAGCGCTCCGCGGCGGCATGGTAGGGCTCGAAGATTCTGGCGACGGCGGCATCCACCACGGTGGTCTCAGTCACCGGCACCAGCTTGTTCTTCTTGGCCACCAGACGCCACGCGCCATCGGGTTGTTTGGCGAAGGTGAAAACAGACTGCGCCAGTGAGCCGCCCCAGTTGCGGGGTTGTACCAGCATCACGTCGCCCACGCGGATATCGGTCACCACCTGATGCGTGTGGCCGTAGTAGATGGCGTCGATCCCTGGCACTTCGCGGGCAATCGTGTCGGCCATGTTCTCGCTCTTGTCGCCGTTAGGGGAGGCCAAGCCCGCGTGGACGGCACCGATGACGAGGTCCACCTTCTGCGCCCGCAACTGCGCCACCGCGCTCCGGGCCGCGTCGATGGGCGATTCAAAGGTGTACCCGGCATAGTTCTCCGGCTTCTCCCACATCGGGATGTTGGGCGTGATGATGCCGAATACACCCACCTTGACGCCACCCACGTTGCGGACGATAAAGCTGTCAAACGGGCGGGCCACGCCGGATGGCAGGATGTTCGCCGCCAGCCACGGGAACTTCGCTTCATCGCGGGCCTTGTTGAGCACCTTCAAACCAAAATTGAACTCGTGGTTGCCCACCGTCATGGCGGCGTAGCCCAGTTCATTCATGGCCCGCATCATCGGGTCGGCCCCTAGCGGTTGGCCGCTGCGCACGCGGCTGGCGTGGAGACCCACCAGTGGCGTCCCCTGAATTGTGTCGCCCACATCGATCAGCAGCGTGTGGGGGTTGGCCGTGC
>JBIKMK010000354.1:0-5031 GCA_044359315.1 Bryobacteraceae bacterium
GTTCAAAGTTAGCAGGCCGTCTTCCGGCGGCCCCACGGTGGCCCAGCAAGAACTCCCGCAAAACAGGATTTTCATGTCAAGGGCCTGTCTGTGGCTCATCGTCAGTTTGGCCGTCTGGGCAATAGGTAGGCCGAAGTGGCTCAGGCAACTTTCCCCGCAGCGGGCTGAGGCGCTCGCCGCGATAAGCTGGTGGCCTTGGGTACTGCGACACGAGCGACTACGCGATCGTTCAGTAACCAGCAGGGTGATCGGTTGGCGTTGAGTAGCCGGCGTTCGAACCGCGAAGGAGAACAACGATGAAGCATCCCATGAAGCCCTCGCGCCGCGAAGTCCCAGCGTTGCTGACGGCGCTAACTGGTCTTGAAGCCTCCGCCCAGACCTCCGCACCGCTGCCCTCCCGGACCTTCCGGTTTGAGGATCTGCCCGTGCGCGCCAACGGGAAGAACCGGTCCAGGGCTGTGCTGAATGGGTTGACCCACAGCGGGTTTCCCGTTGAGATGCATCAGACAGAGCTCGGCCCGGGGATGGAGCCGCACCCCCCGCATTCGCATGTCAACGAGGAACTGCTGATGCTGCGCGCAGGTACGCTGGAGGTCACCATTTCGGGCCAGACCACCACTCTGGGCCCCGGTGGCTCGGCCTATGTGGCCTCCGGCGAACTCCACGGCTGGCGCAATCCTGGGGAAACGCCGGCCCATTACTTCGTCATTGCGTTGGGGGCCAAGAAGTAACGGCATGAACAGGCGGCGCACGGGAGCAGCTTCGCACGCGGCCAATCCCCCTTTCTCGGCCAACTCGCGCGAGGCTAGACCGTGTCCCTGACCCGCCGCTCCGCTTTTTCGGCGATCATCGGCAGCGTAACAGCGGGCCAAACCCGCCGCTCAACCCCGCCCAACGTTCTGTTTATCGCCGTGGACGACCTCCGGCCGGAGCTTGGCATTTATGGTGCCTCCCACGCCCACACGCCGCACCTGGATGCGTTGGGCCGCAGTGGCGTCACCTTCACCAAAGCCTATTGCCAGCAAGCCGTCTGCAACCCCTCGCGCGCCAGCGTCCTCACTGGGCTGCGGCCGGACACACTGCGCGTTTGGGACCTGGACACCGGCTTCCGCTCCACCACGCCGCAGGCGGTTACGCTACCACAGCGATTGCGGCAGCAAGGGTACTTTGCCACTTCGATGGGCAAGATCTTCCACAACACCCTGCCGGACCCGGCCTCCTGGAGCGAGCCGGAACTCCGCCTGCCGGGCTACCCGTTTGATCCCGACGCCGTCTATCGAAGCCAGTCCGAGACCGCCTGGATCGCCGGACGTCAGCGCGATCTCACCGCGCAAGGCGTTCAGCAGCGCTACCTTGACCAATACGGCGAATGGTACCTGAAAGCCGCCGCCACCGAAGCGCCCAACGTGCCCGACAACGCTTATTTCGACGGTGCGCAGACTGACCAGGCGATCGCGAAGCTGAAGCAGTTGCAAGCGCGCCGCCAGCCGTTTTTCCTGGGTGTCGGGTATTACCGCCCGCACCTGCCGTTCAACGTCCCGGCCAAGTACTGGAATCTGTATAACCGCGCCCGTATCCCCCTGGCCCCCAATCCGGCACTCCCGCAAGGCATGCCCCCCATGGCGATCAGCACGATGCGGGAGCTCCGCGGGTACCGCGACTTTCGAGACGCGCCCCAACCTGATCAAGGCTCACTCACCGAGGCCCAGGCGCGCCTGCTGCGCCATGGCTATCTGGCCTCGGTCAGCTACATCGATGCCCAGGTAGGCCGCTTGCTGACGGCACTGGACCGGGCGCGGCTGGCGGAGAACACCGTGGTGGTGTTGTGGGGCGACAACGGCTGGAAGCTGGGCGACCATAACGCCTGGTGCAAGATGACCAACTTTGAGGTGGATACGCGCGTGCCGCTGATCATCCGCGCGCCCGGCGTCAAAGGCGCTCTATGCCATCGTCTGGTGGAACTGGTGGACATCTACCCCACGGTCTGCGAACTGGCCGGTGTTCGGCCGGAACCGCATCTGGAAGGCCATAGCCTGCTGCCGTTACTGAAGAATCCCACCCGTCCCTGGAAGTCCGCCGTCTTCAGCCAGTTCCTCCGCTCCGGCGTCTGGGTGTCGGCTGACGGCGTGGAGTATATGGGCTACTGCATCCGGACAGCGGCGCATCGCTATGTCGAATGGGTGGACTGGAAGAGCAAAGCGGTCGTAGCGCATGAGCTCTATGACCTGGAGCGAGACCCACAGGAGAATACCAACATCTTCCACCAGCCCGGCACCCAAACCATCACCGCCCAACTGGAGCGCCAACTGCGCTCCGGCTGGCGCACCGCTGCACCCCAACCTGAATAGCCACGCGGTCCGCGAAAGTCCCCGCGCCTTCGCACCATACGCCATCCCCGCTCGGCTACTTCCAATAGACCCGGTCGAGCGACCGGTAACGGAGATCTTCGTCAAGTAGCGCTGAATAATCGCCCCCGTGCACCGGCATTCACGTGCCTGGTCGCCGTAGAATCCACACGGACACCCGTGTAGTCCTCGACTGACCGGGTATGAAGGGCGGTGGACGCTATCTCAGGCCACAGCCGTCGTAGCCCAATGCGCTAGGCTTGGCCCGGAGTTGCCCACACCTTAGTGGTTCGCCCCGTCGTGAAGATGAACCGGCCGTCAGGGGAATAGCGGATCGCATCACGAGAAAAATACGTATCCATTGGTCCACTGGAGCGAGCGACGCGGTCATGTGACAGCTGGGCAACCATCCTGTTTGGCTGCAGTTCGTGAACTCCAATGATCAAGTCGTACTCTTCCGACATTGCTGGGGTGCGCTGTCTGATGCCAAACGCCACCTGCTTTCCATCTCTTGAGATCGCAAGGACGGGCGACACGTGATCCGCTTGAACCGGAAAACTCGTTGTGATTTGCCCGTCACTTCCACGGATCACGCTGATCTCACACTTCGGATCATTAAACTTTGGCTCAGCTAAGAGCGCTGCCGCCCATTCCCCATTGGTCGAGATTGCAAGAGCGCGGATTTCCCGGTCCTCTCGCAACGTGGTAACCCACCGTACGGCCAAAGTGTCGCATTCACGCAGTGCCAGCCTGCCACCGGTAGCGTGAAGCAAGAGTGAGCGATTAAGCGAAACGCTCGCCGGTGCGTACGTAAACCCTGCGGGCGTTAAACTGGATGGTTCCTCCGGCACGCGAGTCAATTCGCGACCGTCTAACGTCTTGCGCGTGAACCAGTGCTTCTCCACACTCACCACAATGGAATCTGCTACGGCACCAGTTCCGTCGAACAAGTACGGACTACCCATGGCACGCGGAATAGCCTGCACAACATGTCGCCTTGCCGGATCGATGATCAGATACTCGGTGCCATCTGGAGGGCCGAATGTGTGAACCAAAAGGAATCCAGTATCACGGAAGAACGAGGCGTAGCTGGGTGGCAAACGGCAGTCGAAGGTGCAGTGGGCTGCCCATGTTCCCGTGTCGATGAGTTGAATACGGTACGCCTCTGGATTGCGCGAACCCCACTTCTGCCACACGGTGCCCAACTTTCGGAACGATAGCGACGTGTTGCCGGGGCTAGCCAAGCAAAGGTAACGCCCGTCGGGTGATACTGCGAGCAATCGCGAATGGGAAAGCTCCCGCGAAGGTAACAGCGAGCCTCCATTCAGTGCTGCGATCGGGATGCTGAGGACGGATCGGCGTGTCATTGGGTGCGTCAGCTACAGGCACTCATGTCCCAAATCCACGCCGCGCTGGCTTTGGTCATCCATGACGCGTTATGGATCACTCTTGCTCCCATCGGTGCTAAAGGACAACTCCCTTCCGCATCATACGTCATGCCAGCTGAAAGCCGTTGCGCTCCCCAAAGCAGGGGAGTGCCGCCCACCCGCCGGCAGTAGCGGCCAGATCGCGATATCTTGGAGGACAGTTAACATTCGTGCAAAAAGCCGTCGTCATCCTAGTCCTGGCCTCGACTGCGTCCTACGCAGCGGATGACTTTGCGCCCATCGGATCGTTTCTAAACCAGCACTGCCTGGCCTGCCACACCGGGGCCAAGCCGGCTGCGGGCTACGACGTCCGCAAGCTCACCGAGGCCTCCTTGAATGACCAGCCGAACCTTTGGCGGCGGGCGTTCAAGCGCGTTTCCGAGCACGAGATGCCGCCGCGCAATGCGCCAGTTCCCTCGCTGGCGGCCCGCGAATCCTTCACGTCCTACGTCGATCACGCGCTGCGAACCAAGGCTTGCGCGGACGGGATCTCGCCCGCTCGCTCCCTGTCCCGTCGATTGAACCGTTCCGAGTACGCGGCCTCGGTTCGCGACCTGCTCAACATCCACATCAACGCAGGCGCCGCACTGCCCGCTGACGGAGCCGGCGGAGAAGGTTTCGACAACGCCGCGGAAACGCTTTTTCTTTCGCCGGTTCACGCGGAAAAGTACCTGGAAGCGGCACGCATCGCGCTCGACTATGCCATGGCCGATCCGAAGTCGCGCGAAGTGTTCCTGACGGCCACGCCCAGTGACAGGCTGACCCCAGCGGACGCGGCCCGCAAGATCATCGATACCTTTCTGCCGCGCGCCTTTCGCCGACCCGTCGAGAAGAGCGAAGCAGCAAAGTATCTGGCGCTGTTTTCTACCGCCACCGCACGTGGAGAATCGTTCGATGAAGCCATCTCGTATGCGCTGCAGGCCGTGCTGATTTCTCCCAACTTCCTGTTCCGCATTGAGCAGCCCAACTCGACCGGCAAGCAGCGGCAGGTGCCGCCTTACGAACTCGCTTCGCGGCTCTCGTACTTTCTGTGGGGCTCCGGGCCGGACGCGCAGTTGATGCGCTTCGCGAAGGAGGACCGCTTCGCCGATCCCAACATTCTGGCCGAAGAAGCCATACGCCTGCTGCGCGCCGAACGCTCCCGCGAGTTTGCTGAAAACTTTGTCGAACAATGGTTGTCCACGCGGGAACTTGGCCGCGACATCAAGCCCGATGCCAAAATGTTCCCGGACTACTACGAATCAGAAGTCGAGTCCGGC
>JBIKMK010000355.1:0-5026 GCA_044359315.1 Bryobacteraceae bacterium
CAGCGTGAAGCTGGAATAGGGGTTCTGGTTGGTGATCTTCACCTTGCCATCGAACAGGCCCGAAAGCGCGGCCAGCGCCATCTTCATCTTCATCGAGTATTCGTCGGGTCCGATCAATTCCAACTTCTCGGCCCCCGGCATGCATTGGACCAGCAGCGTGGGGTCCTGCAATGCGGCGTAAGCGCGCTCCGCTCCGACGGGGAGAGTAAAGGTACCAGCGATCTTCATCTCTTCCACGTTAGCTGATCTGGCGCCAAGGCCGTGGGGGCCACCAGTTCACTTCTTCACAAAGCGCACCACACCCCACTTATCCGGCTGGTGCATATCGACCACACCTTGCGGGGACCAGACCCAGTTGTCTTCCTTCGTGCCCGGCACTTTCTCGTACTTGCCATTCACCACGCGATGCTGCCACTCGACGCGCGAGAAGTTGACGCGCCACTCGTCGCCCAGTTTGGGCGGGGCCGGTTTGTGGGCGTATTGGGCCAGGGCACTCCAGGGCATGGCGATCTCAACCGTCCAGCGCTTGTCTTTTCGCTTGGGATCATTCAGCGTGCCATCAACGTGCACGGCCGATAGCAGGCCCGGGATCTCCCAGGAATCCACGGCCTTGCCGCCGTCCTTGTATTTGCGCGGCAGGAAGAGATCCCAGGTGGTGTTCAGTGCGTTGATTTCGAATTCGTAGTATTCGCGGCTGTCGCCATCGGGGTCGATGAAAACTTCAAAGTCGTTGTCCTGGAAGATCACGGAGTCGTGTTTGGTGAGGGTGCCCCAGACATCGGGCTCTTCGAGTTCAGCGGCAATATAAAAATACCGCTCGTCCCACAGCATCTTGGCGCGAGTGCGGAAGCGCGGCCGCGGCTTCAGGTCGCCTTCGATATCGACAAACAGGTCCGTCCATGGCGCGCTACGCCACGCCGGGTCGGACAGCAGGCCGTCAATCTTGACCGGCGTCACCGCCTGCCGGCAAAGGTACTGTTTGGGCAAATCAGCAGCCAATGCCATTGCAGGACACAGCAATGCCCAGAGAGCCCAAGAATTGGCAGCCCGGAAAAAGGTCATGACTCTATCATGCAATTTGGATGGCCTCGTTCGCGGTCCGCGTTATTTGTCTTCATTCAAGTGCGGCAGTCCTGAGTGGAGCTTCCCGGCCCGAGTTCAATAGCGGCGGGCGTTACGGAATCAAGCGCAACTTCTTGCCACGCGGCAGCCGGACCACACTGAAATCACGACGGTCCAGGGTGAAGACTGTTCCGATGTGCTCTCGTTCAGCCAGGTGAATCAACGAGGCGTCCGCCAGTTGCAGGCCTAGGTTCCTGTACTTGGACAGGATCGACGCGATGGCAGGTGCATCGTCTCCGGATAGGTCCGCTAGGAGGAATACTCGCCCATCCAGTGACGCCAGCATCCGTTCAATGGCATTTGGATAGGCACGTAAGAGCCAAGCTGCTTCCGTGATCACGGGCCAACAAGTGACCAATGGCCCACGGATCGTCCGCAACTGCTGCGAACAGGCCGCATGGTGCTCATCAGACTGCACCAACGCGGCGACGATGGGGCCCGTGTCGATCAGGACCCGTTCGCTCACTGCCGGCCGAACCCATCAAAGTGCTTGGCGTTCGTGCTCAGGTCACTAGGGGCTTGACGCACCAAACCAATCAAGCCCGATTCCTCCATCAGCTCAAACGCACTGGGCTCCGGGTTTTCAGTGGCCAACTGGTTCTCGACGGCTTCGCGAACTAGTTCAGACTCTGCCGTTCCACGGCGTTTGGCCGCACTTTTGAGTCGTTGGCGAAGATCGGAGGACAGCCGGACGGTGACGCGGTAGTCATTCATGGCTCTGTCCGACATTGTAACGCGCGTGGCGGACACCCTTCCTGGCGCTGCGATCGCCCATGGGACACCCGGCCATGGGTCAGCCATGCCCGTACAATAGCAAGTAATGTTTGCCACAATCGGCCTGCTGCTCTGGCTGGCCCAAGATGCCATTCGCTCCTGCGCGTGCGACCCCGCCCAACCGGCTAGCTTGGAGGAACGCGCCTGCTCGCTGACCAAAGAAGCGTTGAAACAGGCCTCCAGTGCCGAACCGGTGTTCTTTTTGAAGGACATCAATCCGCGCAAAGCCAATCGTACGTTGGCGCTGCCCAAGAGAACGAAGGCCGGGATCTATACCTTGGACGGCTACTCGGTGCCGGAACGGACGGAACTCTGGACGGCGGCGATCACTAAGGCGAAGGCCCTCTGGGGTGAGAATTGGGCGGTCGCCTACAATGGAGACAAGGTCCGCACCCAATGCCAGGTCCACATCCATATCGGGAAGTTGAACACGGCGGCCAAGGTGAGCAAGTTTATCGAAGTTTCCCGGCCCAGCCAGATCCCCGCCCCCAAAGGTGCCGGCATTTGGATTTACCCCCACGGCGGAAGGTTGCGGGTGCACGCGGGAGAACAGATTACCGAAACGGCCCTAGTGCGCTAAGGCCCGTGTCTTGTTGGCGGCCCGCCTGGATGGTGCCGGCCAAGCCACCCCGGCTTGGGGCATCAATCGCCATTCCGATACGATAGACGAAACAGTTTTTTCGAGAAAGATTTTCATGAGCCTAGTAGACATAGCCAAGTTGCCCACGGCGGAAAACTCCGCGATTCAATTGAATGCGCTCGACAACGTCGTGATCGCGCGTGTACCGCTGAAGGCCGGAGATGAATTGCGCGTCGGCGGCGTGGAACTGACGGTGCGGGAATCGATCCCCATGGGCCACAAGGTTGCCTTGAAGGCGGTCGCGCCCGGTGAGCACATCAGCCGGTACGGACAGAACATCGGCGTGGCCAAGATCGCCATCTCTCCTGGCGACCGGGTGCACACGCACAATCTGGCGTACGAAGATCACGCGACGGAGTTCAAGTTCCCGCCCGTTGAGCGCGCCTTCCCTGCCCCCCCGGCCGTCATGCCCACTTTCCGCGGTTACCTGCGTGAAGATGGACGCGCTGGAACTCGCAATTACATCGCCGTGGTGGCCGCCTCCAACTGCGCGGCCCACACCGCCGAACTGATCGCTGAAAGCTACCGGCACGAGACGCTGCCGCCCAACGTCGACGGTGTTGTCGCCTTCCCGCACGGTGAGGGCTGCGGCCACACGATCGGCCCGGACACGGTGCAGCTCCAGCGGACCCTGGGCGGCGTCCTGAACCACCCCAACGTGGGCGGTGCCATCATCCTGGGCCTGGGTTGCGAAGTGAACCAGATTGACCACTACCTGGGCGAGGGCGCGGCGCGGACTGACCGTCTGGTGGGCATGACGCTGCAGGGCGAAGGCGGCACTCGCGCCGCGATTGAGAGCGCCCGCAAAGCCATCGGCATCATGATGGAGCGCATGTCGAAGGAAGAGCGCGTGGAACTGCCCGCCTCCAAGATCGTCCTGGGCCTCAACTGCGGCGGTTCGGATTCTTTCTCCGGCATCACCGCCAACCCGGCTCTGGGCTGGTGCAGTGACCGGTTGGCCGAGATCGGTGGAGCCGCAGTACTGGCGGAAACCACCGAATGTTTCGGTGCCGAGCACCTGCTTGTCGAGCGCGCCCGCAACCGTGAAGTGGCGGAACGGTTCCTGAGCTTTATTGAGAGCTACCGCGCGTACCTGCGCCAGTGGCCGGGGTCGAACTTCAACGACAATCCCTCGCCCGGCAACAAAGAAGGCGGCCTGTCGAACATCCTGGAAAAGTCACTGGGGGCGATGACCAAGGCTGGGGCCAGCATGATGGCGGATGCGGTGGATTACGCCGAACGGATCAAGACCTCCGGCTTTGTCTTCATGAACACGCCGGGCTATGACCCGGTCTCGTTGACTGGCTTGGCGGCGGGCGGCTGCAATCTGATCGCCTTCACGACCGGCCGCGGCAGTGCGATCGGCTTCCCCAGCATCCCGGTAATCAAGATCGCCACCAACACGCCCATGTACAAGCGGATGAAGGACAACATGGACATCAACGGCGGCCTGATTGCCGATGGTGAATCAACGGTGGCCGCGGTTGGCCAAGAGATTTTCGAAATGGTTTTGCGAGTGGCGTCCGGTGAGAAGACCTGCGCCGAGAGATTGGGTCATAAGGAGTTTGTACCGTGGCGCATTGGTCCCGTACTGTAGTTTTGTTGGCGTTTTCGGCTGTCGCGGCGATTGCCGCGGGCAAGTCGGCCCTCGATAAGCCGACGCTGGAGGCATATCTCCGGCACTTGAATCTTTGGAATCCACAGATCACCGTGGCGATTTCCGACCCGAAGCCGTCTCAGGTGGAGGGATTCATGGATGTGCATGTGAAGGCATCCCTGGGGGGCCGGTCCCTGGAGGCCGACTATCTGGTGTCCAAGGATGGCCAGAAAATTCTTCAGGCCAACATCTATGACATCAGCAAAGCCCCGTTTGCCGATGACATGGCGCAGATCAAGACCACGGGCCACCCGGAGATGGGCAAGCCGAGCGCACTGGTCCAGATCGCGCTCTTCAGCGACTTGCAGTGCAGCTTTTGCAAGGAGCTGGCGAAGACTCTGCATGACAACCTGATGAAGGCGTTCCCGGACAAGGTCCACTTGGTGTTCAAGGATCTGCCGCTCGACAGCATCCATCCCTGGGCCCGTGGCGCGGCCGTGGCCGGCCGTTGCGTCTACCGGCAGAAGCCGGAGGCATTCTGGACTTACCATGACTGGATGTTTGAACACCAGGCCGAGATCACGGTGGAGAACCGGGCCCAGAAGTTCACCGAATGGGCCAAGACGGCCGGCTTGGATACGTTGCAGTTGAACCAGTGCGTGGCCGACCCCACGGCAGCAGCCGACGTCAACCGCAGCATGGTGGAAGCCCAGGCGCTGAAAGTGAATTCCACGCCGACCATGTTTATCAATGGCCGGAAAGTGCCCGGAAACGTGCCGTGGCCGGACCTGAAGTCGATCATTGAAGTCGAGCTGAAGCACGCGGAGAGCTGCTGTTCAGTCGAATTACCTTCCGCGCCCGCCCGGCCCGCGCCATCGCTGGCCAATCCAAAG
>JBIKMK010000356.1:0-5006 GCA_044359315.1 Bryobacteraceae bacterium
GGAACGCAGATACTCAATCACATGCGCATGCAGCTTCCATCCATAAGGGTTGGCCAGCGCCGCCACGGCCGCTCCCGCTCCCAGCCACGCATACCGGCGGGACTCCAGCGTCAGAACAGCGAAATAGGGAAACAGGATAAAGAATCCGCCATGCAGGTTGGCCCACAGCGCCACCACCGGCAGGATCAACCAAAGCCGGCTGGAATGCTCGCGCCGATCCGCTTCAACAATCCAACTCACCAGCCCCAGCAGCAGCAGCGTAAAGATGTGCGGTCGTGCCAGAAAGTGGATGTTCAGCGCATTGGTGGCCACCAGCGTCAGCAGCAAAACCACCCAACCTTGCGCGCCACGCCACGCCGCATGCATCGCGATCACGGCCGGCACCGCCGCCAATACCAACCCACACAGCAGCACCATGCCCTTCAGCCCGGCCAGCGAATGGGCAATCGAGAAGATCACACCGGCCAGCCACTCATACGCCAGCCACTCACCATGGGGCTTCGAGAAGCCGAACAGGTCGTGCGTCGGTACGCGGCCATTCTCCAGCACCCAATCGCCGATCCGCAGGTGCACGCCCGCGTCGCCATCCATCAGTAGGCGCATCCAGCCGCCTTCACCCGCCGCAAAGCACCACACCAGAATGGCCAGAAACAGCAGATCAGCATGCGTCGGCCGGCGCAGCCAACCGGGGCGCACAGCAGTGATGGCAGGGTTCACCCCTAGCTCATCGGCAAATTCGGCGCTATAGTGACGTCGAAGGAGAATTCGCCATGTCGCCTGATCCTGTCAATGGCCGCACACCGAATGCCCAACCGCTCAGCCGCCGCCACGTCCTGGCCGCTGCGCCTCTGTTGATCCCGCGCTCCGCCTTTGGAGCCAATGACCGCGTCACCTACGGCCTGATCGCCGCCGGTGGCCGTGGCCGCTATCTCAACCGTAACTTCCAGAAGCTCGGTGCCCAGTGCGCCGCCATTGCTGAGGTCTACGAACCCAACACAGCCGAGGCTCTCAAGGAAGCTCCGCAAGCAAAGACCTACGTCGAGTACCGCCGGTTGCTGGAAGACAAGTCGCTGGATGCTGTCGTCATCGCCTCACCCGACCATCACCATGCGCCCATGCTGATGGAAGCTCTCAGCGCGGGCAAGGACGTGTATCTGGAAAAGCCGCTCTCGCATTCCCTCGAACAGAGCCGCCAGATGATCAAAGCCGTCCGTGGCTCCAACCGTATCGTCCAGATCGGCATGCAGCGCCGCAGTGCGGAGGCGATTCACAAGGCCAAAAAGCTGGTGGATGACGGAATCCTAGGCCGCGTCACGATGGTGAAGCCCCAGTGGAACTGGAACATCGCCAAGCCGCTCGACAATTCGCCGCTAACGGGTAAGCTCGATTGGGACCGCTTTCTTGGCTCGGCAGCGAAGCGCCCGCTCGAACCGATGCGCTTCCGCCGCTGGCGCTACTTCCACGATTACGCCGGCGGCAACATGACCGACCAGGGCACGCACCTGATGGACGTCGTCCAATGGTTCATGAAGTCAGGACCACCGCGCTCCGCCATCGCCCAGGGCTATGTGGCCAAGATGACCGGTGCCGAGCACCCCGATGTCTTTTCGGCCATCTTTGAATACCCGGAGTTCATGGTCACCTGGACTTTGAACTACGACAACGCCTACCAGAACGGCTGGTCGATCACCTTCCAAGGCGACAAAGCCACCATGATTCTCGATGAGTACGGTTACCGCGTCTGGGAGGAGCCCTGGAAGCCCAACGCCGCGCCCACGATGGAAGAAAAGGCGCCGGTCCCGATCGAGTCGCATATTCAGAACTTTTTGGATTGCACGAAATCTCGAAAGCAGCCGAACTGTACAGTAGAGATTGCCGCGCAGGCCGTCGCCGGTCCGCATTTGGCCAATTTGGCCATGTTCGGCCACCGGCAGGTGCGTCTCAAAGACGACGGCTACAGCACCGCCACCGATTAAGGTGAGGGCGGCCCGTATTCAGGTAAAGACGCCCCCCAGAATAGGGCGTCAGCCGAATATCTATCAATCCCGTCCGGCCGTAAGCTTGGTTCATCGGACACTTCCTGTAGGAGGGGAGACAAAGATGAAAAAAGTGACGAACCTGGTTTGGGCCGTGCGTATCTGGAAGGATACTCGGGGTCAGGATTTGATTGAGTATGCGCTGATGGCCGGCTTTGTGGCCGTGGCCGCGGGGGCGGTCATGCCTAACGTGGCCTCCAGCATCAGCACCATCTTCAGTAAAGTCTCGACGACGATGTCGACCGCAGCGACGATTGGGTCTTAAACGGCTTACTGGGATAACACCCAAGAGTACCTGGGCGGACCTTTCCGGGTCCGCCCGCCTCTCGTACAGATAGAGTTGGACGGATGACCGGATCCTCATCATGGCTACCCTAGTGAACCTGATACTTCGGCCCATCGCGCGGTTGGCAAGCAACCGGCGCGGCCAGGATCTACTCGAATACGCTCTCATCGCCGGTCTCATCGCTTTGACCGCAGGTGCCCTGATGCCCACCGTAGGCACCAGTATTTCCACGATTCATTCGCGAATTTCCAGCCAGGCCATTCGCATTGCGTCCTTCTGACGCAGCCACCTTTCCCCGCGCTGCCATGGCGGCATTCACCATTCCCCGTTCCCGCCCGCTACACTAACGCCCATGTGGCGCGTACTCCTTGGTTCACTTTCTTTGGCGGCCCTCGCGGCTGATTTCTCGGTCACCATCGCCCCGTCCCGGCAGCAACAATCGCTCGATGGGCGCCTGCTGGTGATGCTCTCCACTGATCCTAAGGCCGAACCCCGGTTCCAGATGAATGATGGCCCCAACACCCAGCTGATCTTTGGCGTCGACGTCGAGAACTGGAAGCCGGGCACAGCGCAGACGGTCGATGCCAAGGCTCAAGGCTGGCCGGTCGGTCTCGCTCATGTGAAGCCCGGTGAGTACTTCGTCCAGGCCTTACTGCACAAGTACGAGACGTTCCGCCGCGCCGACGGCCACACCGTCAAACTCCCCATGGATCGCGGCGAAGGCCAGCAATGGAACCGCGCCCCGGGCAATCTCTTCTCCAAGCCCGCCAAGATGACCATCACGGCCAAGGGCCGCCTGAAGCTGGAACTCACCGAAGAAATCCCGCCGATCGCCGAACCCAAAGACTCGAAGTACATCAAGCACCTCAAGATCCAAAGCCCGATGCTCACCAAATTCTGGGGCCGCCCCATGCACCTGGGCGCCCACGTCCTGCTGCCGGAAGGCTTTGACCAGCACCCGGAAGCGCGCTATCCCGTGGTGATCTTCCACGGCCACTTCCCGGCCGATTTCGAAGGCTTCCGCGCGGAGCCGCCCGATCCGAACCTGAAGGCTGACTACAGTGAACGCTTCAAGCTGGAAGGCTACAACCGCATCCAGCAGCAGGAAGCGCACGACTTCTACAAGAAGTGGACCGGCCCCAACTTTCCGCGCATGATCATCGTCCAGATCCAGCACGCCAACCCCTACTACGACGACAGCTACGCCGTAAATTCACAAAACCTGGGCCCCTACGGCGACGCCATCATGAAGGAACTGCTGCCCGAAATCGAGAAGCGCTACCGGGGCATCGGCCAAGGCTGGGCGCGCTTCACCTACGGTGGCTCGACAGGCGGCTGGGAGGCGCTGGCCGTGCAGGTGCTCTACCCCGATGAGTTCTACGGCACTTTCGCCGCCTGCCCGGACCCGATCGACTTCCGCGCTTACACCACCATCGATCTCTATGGCGACAAGAATGCCTACTTCACCGAAGGCCCGCACAAACGCGTCGCCCGGCCCGGAAGACGCAACTACCTGGGCCACGTCAGCGCCACCGTCCAGGACATGAATCTGTTTGAGCTGGTGCTGGGCACCAAAAGCCGCAGCGGCCAGCAGTACGACATCTGGGAAGCGGTTTATTCGCCCGTCGGCCCCGACGGCTACCCGCAGCGCATTTTTGACAAGTCCACCGGTGCCATCAACCCGGAAGTGGCCAAGTATTGGCGTGACAACTTCGACCTCCGCCACATCCTCGAACGCGACTGGGCGACGCTCGGCCCCAAGGTCCGCGGCAAGATCCATCTCTACTGCGGCGACATGGACAACTTCTACTTGAACAACGCCGTCTACCTGATGGAAGGCTTCCTGAAGAAGACCGCCAACCCGCCCGCGGATGCTCTGGTGGCCTACGGCGACCGCTTCGAACACTGCTGGAACGGCGACCCCAACCAGCCCAACTACATCTCCCGCCTGCGCTACAACACCATGTACGTCGACAAGATGCTGAAGCGCATGGAGGCCAACCACCCGCCGGGGGCGGACTTGAAGAGTTGGCGCTACTAGACAGCCACCCCGGGGGCCTACTCCGTCCGCAGCGCGCGCAGCGGATCGATGCGCGAAGCTCGCCACGCCGGGATCAGCGTGGCCCCCAGCACTGAGGCACCCAGCACAGCGAGCGCCGCGCCATAAAGCGCCACGTTCATCGGCTGCACTTCCGCGATCACTGATCGCAGCGCATTGGCCGCCACCGCCGAAATGATGAGCCCGGGCACCAGACCCCACACCAGGATTCGCACCCCTTGCCGCAGCACCAGCATCAGCAGCGCTTGCGCATCCGCCCCCAGCGCGACCCGTATGCCGAACTCCTTGGTCCGTTGGGCCACCGCAAAGGCCACCACCGCATAGACACCAAAGCCCGCCAGCACCAACGCCAAGCCGCCAAAGCCCGCCAGCAGCATGGCCGTCAAGCGATAAGGGACGTAGGCTTCATTCATCCGGTCGTCCATCGACTTGATGTTGGACAACGGCTGGGCACGGTCCAGCTCCGCCGTGATCGACCGGACCATCTGGACCGCGCTGTACGGATCGCCCGTTGTCCGAATCGCCAGCATCGCCGCGCTGGATGGATTCTGTGCAAAGGGAACATAAACCTGCTGCTCAAACCGGGGCTGATTGCTGAAGTTGCGTAGGTCGGGCAGGATGCCCA
>JBIKMK010000014.1:0-16656 GCA_044359315.1 Bryobacteraceae bacterium
GCCGTTCGTGCTGTGGCGGAACAGTTCGGGCGCATCTGGGGCGTCGCGCCGCAGTTTGTGGGCACGGAAGGCGAACTGGCTTTGCTGAACGATGCGTCGAAATGCAACCGCCTGTTTGGCTATCCGCAGGTGACCGCGGCCGAGGCCATTGAGCGGACCGCGCATTGGATCGGGATGGGTGGCGCGACGCTGGGCAAGCCGACGCACTTTGAGGTGACCGATGGACGCTTCTAATTCATTGACGCCGGTCGATCGATTGCAGCGGGGCGGTGCCATTCCAGCGCACCCGCTGGCGTTGACTGCCGAACGCAAGTTGGACGAGCGGCGCCAGCGGGCCTTGACGCGCTACTACATCGCCGCCGGATCGCTGGGTGTCGCCGTGGGCGTGCACACGACGCAGTTCGCCATCCGGGAACGTGGCTTACTGCGGCCGGTGCTGGAGTTGGCGATTGACGAGATCCCCGAAGACCGTGTGGCCGTGGCGGGCGTGCTTTCATTGGCGGACGCGGAGTTGGCGAAGGACCTGGGGTACGACGTCGCGCTGGTGCGTTCCACCAGCCTTGACTTCGTGCGCGAAGTGGCGGCCATCCTGCCCGTCATGGGCTTTTACCTGCAACCAGCCGTGGGTGGCGCGGTGCTGCCCTTTGAGTGGTGGGCGCAGTTGGCCGAGATTGAGAATGTCGTCGCCATCAAGATCGCGCCCTTCAACCGGTACCAGACGCTCGACGTCATCCGGGCCGCGCGGGGGCGGGATATCGCACTCTACACCGGCAATGATGACGCCATCATCTGGGATCTGCGGAGTGATTGGTGTGTGGGCGGCTTGCTGGGCCATTTTGCTTGCTGGACCCAGAAGGCTGTGGAGATGGTGGCTTCGCCCGAAAGGTTTGACCCTTGGGCCGTCACGGACTCGAACGCCGCCTTTTTCGACGCGGCCAACCACTTCCGCGGCTGCATCGCGGGCATCCATGAGGTGCTGCGGCGGCAGGGCTTGCTGGCCGGAACCTGGTGCCTGGACGAGGACGAGGAGTTGTCGGTTGGCCAGGCGGCGGAGATCGATCGTGTCTATGCTGCCTACCCCGAATTGAACGACGACGCCTTTGTCGCCGAACACCTTGACGCCTGGATGCGATAGATTGACGGTTTATGGCTGACGAACGCAAATACGGATTCAACACACGCGCGCTGCATGACGGCTACGCGCCCGACACGGCGACCAAGGCTCGCGCGGTACCGATCTACCAGACGACCTCATTTACCTTTGAGGACTCGACGGATGCGGCGGAGTTATTCGCGCTCCAGAAGTTCGGCAACATCTACACGCGCATCATGAACCCGACGACGGGCGTGCTGGAGCAGCGCGTGGCGTCGCTCGAAAATGGCATCGGTGCGCTGGCGGTCTCCTCCGGCCAGTCCGCCCAGCTCATCGCCATCTCGTCGCTGATGCAGGCGGGCGACCACATGGTGGCTTCGGCGACCCTCTATGGTGGCACTTACACGCAGTTCGACGTCAGCTTCCGGCGGCTGGGTTTTGATGTCACCTTTGTGGAACCGGATGACCCGGAAAACTTCCGCAAAGCCATCAAGCCCAACACCAAGCTGATCTACGGCGAAACCATTTCCAACCCGCGCGGCAACGTGCTGGACATCGCCGCGGTGGCGGCCGTGGCGCATGAGGCGGGCCTGCCGCTGGTGATCGACAACACGTTCGCGACGCCCTACGTTTGCCGGCCCATTGATCATGGCGCTGACATCGTGGTGCATTCGCTCACCAAGTTCATGGGCGGCCACGGTACGTCAATTGGCGGCATCATTGTCGATGGTGGCAAGTTCAACTGGATGAACGGCAAGTTCCCGATGTTGAGCGAACCGTCGCCCTCCTATCACGGCATGGTGATCGGCGAAGTGTTCGGGCCGATGGCCTTCATCATCAAGTGCCGCGTGGAAGGCTTGCGCGACATGGGCTCCTGCTTAAGCCCCTTCAATGCGTTCCTGTTCCTGCAAGGGATTGAGACGCTGGGCATGCGCATGGATCGCCACCTCAGCAACGCGCTGGCCGTGGCCACGTGGCTGGAAAAGCACTCGAAAGTGAAATGGGTGAAGTACCCCTCACTGCCGTCGTCGCCTTACTTTGAGCTGGCGCAGAAGTATTGCCCACAGGGCGCGGGCGCCGTTTTCAGTTTCGCCGTCGAAGGCGGCCTGGAAGCCGGCCGCAAGCTGGTGGATAGCCTCAAGCTGTTCTCGCACCTGGCCAACGTGGGCGATGCCCGCAGCCTGGTGATCCAGCCCGCCGCCACGACGCACCAGCAAATGACGGCGGAGCAGCAAATCGGCGCGGGCGTGTCACCCGACATGATCCGTATCTCGGTGGGCATTGAGGATCTCGAAGATATCCTGTGGGATCTGGAGCAGGCGCTCGAAGGCGTCTAGACTGTTCGCTCAATTGCTCCGGCGGACGCTTACCGCCCGCCGGAGCGGTACCACTTCTTCACGACTTCCATCGCTGGCTTGCCCCAGGGAGTATGGCTGCCATCAGCAGGGCCGCCATAGCCATTCGTTCCCACCTTCCACCAGTACATCCCCATAAACCAAGGCTGTTTGTAAAAGGCCTGGAAGATCGCTTCATAGCAGCGTGACTGATCTTCCAGCGAGATCCGGCGGGGCGTCTCATCCCAGGGGGCTTTGTGCGGCGCCTCCAGGCTGGCGTAGCCTGCTTCGGTCAATACCACCGGCTTGCGGTACTTCTGCTGCACCGCCGTGACCTTCGCGACAATGCCCGAGGCGTCCAGCGTGTCCGGCAGCGGGTAGTAGTTGTTGAGGCCGATGTAGTCCAGCGCATCCCAGAAGGCCAGCGTCTCAAACTCTGGCCCCTGGGTCGCGGCGTAAGTAAGCGGGGCTGCGGTCTTCTGCCGGGCGCGGGCGATCAGGTTGCGCCATTGCTTTTCATGGGCCGACAGTTTGACGAACTCCGTGCCGACGCAGTAGAGGTCCGCCTTCATGCGAGTGGCGAGTGCCGCGTAATGGTCAACGAACATAGCGTAGCTGGCAAACCACGCCTCACGATCGGCCGCCACCGGAAAATCAAGCGACCCTGGAAATGAGCCCGCACCGCCGCCTACCCAGATCTGCGGCTTCAGCAGCACAAACATGCCCAGTTCATGCGCCCGCTGGCCGAGTTCGATCAGGCCTTCGTCTCGTTCCCAGCTGCCCGGGCCGGGCAAGCGAACCATCGGCGTTCCGGCGCGCGTGAACCCATAGGGCACTAGTGAAATCGCGTTGATGCCGTAGCTGGGCAGCCGCTCCAGTTGCTTGATGGCGCCGGGTGTTCCATAGACATCGGGCCGCTCCGCCGTGAAGTTGACGCCTCTCTGAAACACTGGTCTCGCGGCCATCACACGCCTCTCAATACGGGCTGATCGAATGCATCGACGGCGCCTCTACCTCGCGGCCCAGGATCTTTTTTAGTTCCTGCCGCAGCGGGCCGGTGGCTTTCGCGTAAATCATCTTGTAGGACTGGCAGAAGTAGTCCAGATCCTCAAACCGCTGCTGCGGCCCGTGCCGGAACTTGGGGCAGCCGCCGTGGCAGATCGACTGGTATTCACAGACCTGGCACTCCGGATGCGCCAGTGTCTTCTTCTGCGCGAAGCCATAGCGGCGGCTGCGGCGGGCGATGTCTGTCCAGCTATCGACCTCGATGTTGCCCAGCTTCCAGCCGCCTTCGACGAAAAAGTCGCAGGGGTAGACGTCGCCGTTGTACTCGACCACACAGTAGCTGTCGCAGGTCTCATGCATGGTGCAACTGCCGGGCTTCTGCCCCGCCAACGCCTCGGCGATGTTGTCGAAAAAGCGGATGCGGACCTTCTTGCGGTCCGGCCACCACAGGTCAAACGTCTCGCAGAGGAAGCGGCCGTACTGTTCCGGCGTGATGGTGAACGGCATGCGGCTGCCGTCGGGGTTGAACTCCGCCAGCGGAATGTACTGGATGTTGTCGATGCCGATCGACTTGTAGAACTGATAAATCTCACGCGGCCGCTCGACGTTGGCGGAGTTCAACACGCACAGGATGTTGAAGTCCACGCCATTCTTCTTCAGGCACTCAATCGACTGCATCACCCGTTTCCAGGTGCCATGCCCGGCGCGGTTGTAGCGGTAGAGATCGTTGATCTCCTCCGGACCGTCCAGCGATACGCCCAGCAGCCAGTTGTACTGGCGGAAGAACTGCGCCCAGTTGTCGTCGAGCAGTACGGCATTGGTCTGCAGGGCGTTCGAGACTGATTGCCCGTTGCGGCCGTATTGCTGCTGGAAGCGGATCAGCTTTTCAAAAAATGGCAGCCCGGCCAGCGTCGGCTCACCGCCTTGGAAGGCGAAGGTCGATTGCGGATGGCTGTAGAAGAGGTAGGTGTCCACCAGCCGCTCCAGCGTGTCGTCGGTCATGCGGCGGGCGGGCAGATCCTTGTAGGGGTCGGCGTCGCGGTCGAGATAGAAGCAGTAGGAGCAGTCGAGATTGCAGACCGCGGATGCGGGCTTGATCAGCAAGGAACTGATCCGCGGCGTGGAACCCAGCCACGTGGGGCCGCCCGTCATCGGCACTTGGCCCATCATGGGGAACAAGCTGCTGCTGCTACTCATGGTGGTGATTCCGTCCGAAGCTCATGGACCCGAGTTTATCAGCCTGCCGGCGGTGGGCCGCCAGAGACGGTTTAGCCTTCCAGCCACCGGCGTGCAAAGGCCACCGGGTCCGCCTGAAGGTCCAGCATCTCAACGCCCGTCTGCTCGCCGCCCGCATAGAACACCGCCTGGATGCCTTCCGGCACTGGCTGCAATTCCAGCTTCTTGTCCTTGGCTTCCAGGCGCAGCGTGTTCTCCAGCCACGTAAAGCGGACCAGCATCCGCAGCCCATGGCCGACAGTGCGGCAAGCGGTCAGAAACTGGCTGGTGAACTCGCCATTGCGCAGAGCGTCAGCATGCGGCGCGATGCGCAGCGCGAGGGACCGTTCTGATTCGCGAGCCGCGGCCTCGCGCCGGAGCTGTTCGGGATCTTTCTCCTCGATGCGCTCCAGCGCGTTCAGGTTGTTCTCAAGACTATCGAGGTAACTCATGGGTGTAATGCCAAACCTAACCTTTCCATCTTCCCAGCTTTCTCGCCCCACACCTGGGCCAGGCTGTGCCCGCCGAACAGGCTGGTGATGACAAGTGTCCTCGCTTGCTGTCTGCGAAATGCATTTCAACCTCGCCGTGCTCTCGCCGATATGCGCTTGGATGGCCGCACTGCTGGGAGCTGGCCATCGAAGCTATGCCTCGATTCGCCCCACCAATCCGTTGGCTGTTGCCGATGGCCATGCTCGCCACGGCCTGCCAGTCCTCGCGGGCAGTGAAGCAGGACGGTCCAGTAGCGCCAGGTGCGTCTGGCGTGGCGCCGTCCTCTCGGCCCGTCTACCGGCATTCGGTGCTGCCCGGCGGCGCGCAGTCCGGCGCGGAAGTGAAGCAGAAACTGGCCCAGGATGCTCCCGCGGCCGCCCACTATCGCAGCATCAATCCGGACAAGCTGAAGGCCGTTCACCTCAAACAGGACCGACGCGCCTACGTCTCCTATCGGGTCGGCCAGAAGATCTATTGGACTCGGAAACCGCAGTTGCTGAAAGCCGGCGAACTGGTGCTGACCGATGGCGAACAGACGGTCCGGGCCCGGTGTGGCAACCGGCTGGAGGACGAGCCTCAAGAGGAGGTGCAGACTGCGGATGAATCGCCCTCCGATGAGGAGTTCGAACAGATTGCTGAGCCCGATGGCCACTGGCCCGCCACGGGCGTTCCCAACGATCGTGCCGGGCGGCAGTTGACCGCCATCATGGAACCGCTATTTGGGTGGGACCCTGGCGGCGCCGCCCTGCCGGGCGCTGGTGGGCCCGCTGGCCAGCCATCTACTCCCGGCACGACGCCCAATCCAGAAGCCCGTGCGCTCACTCCAGGTCCACTTGGTTCTGGGGGAGGTGGAATCGGCTTTCCCGGAGGCGGGTTTGGACCTGAACCATCGGGGCCGCCCCCTGAAGGCGAGTCTCCCTTTGAGCCGCCCGTGAATCCGGGACCCGGCCCACTCCCGGGCCCACCCCGGACACCAATCGTGCCGCCGGTCGTGATCCCGCCCGGAGGTGGTGACCCCGAGCCGCCGGAGCTGCCAGAACCGAAGCCTGATCCCGAATCGCCCGGCCCCAAGCCGCCGCCGGTGCCGCCTGTCTATGGGCCTCCGGTGCCGCCACCACCCACTTCGCCTCCGCGCGACACGCCTCCGCGCACGCCGCCTAACCCGGGCGGCCCGACGCCGAAGGGGCCTCCGCCTACGTCCGGGCCGCCAGACGATGAACCCAGCCCCAAGCCGCCTCGCGTGCCACCCACGCCTTCGCCAGAGCGGCCTCGGGGGCCCACAGACTTTCCAGATCCGCCCGATTCTCCGCCAGAGATTCCCGAGCCCGGTACTGCGTTGCTGTTGATGGGTGGCTTCGGTGCGTTGCTCTGGTCGGCCTACCGCACCCGCCGCAAGCGCTAAGCGCCGGGTGAACGGCGCATCGAGCAGGGCTACTTTGCCGCAGGCAGGGCAAACGCGACGTACGCGCCGGCGATCTTGCCTTGCGTGGCGGGCGTTAGTCCCACTTGGGCCGCCGCACAGAAGACAACAAATTGACGGCCGTTGATCTCATAGACGGCGGGGATGCCCTCCAGCGCCGCGTCTACTTCGGTCTCCCATAGCGCTTGGCCGGTGTCAGCATCCAGGGCCCGCACCTTGCGGTCACGAGTGCCGGTGAAGATCAGCCCGCCCGCGGTCACCACCGGGCCTACCTTGGGATAGTGCGAGCCCGTGTTCTTGATGCCTTGCGCCGCCAGTTCCGGGACATCGCCCAGCGGGATCTGCCACAGAATACTGCCCTGGTTTAAGTCATAGGCCGTCAGCGTGGACCACGGTGGCTTGATCGGCGACAGCCCGTTGCTGGCGATCATGAAGCCGAAGCCCGTATAGAAGCGTTCGGTCTCATCCAGCGATGTCGGCCCAATCGGTGTCGGCGGGTTGCCGCCGGCCGGTGTCACAAAGCGGGCGCGCGTCGGGTTGTAGAGATAGGCCACGACGGCCTCCAACTCCTCACCCGACAACTTCGCAAACCCAGGCATCTTGCCCCTGCCTTGACGGATGGTCCCCGCGGCTTCCGCGCGCGGCAGACGGCCCCCCAGGTCAGCCAGCGCGGGAATCTCCGGCGGCTTGCCTTCGCGGCTGGATCGATGGCAGCCCTGACAGTTGGCTTGAAATACCGCCAAGCCCCGTTGCTCGATGGGGTCTTCAGGCCCGGCCTTGACCTGGCCCCCGCGCTCCAGCCGCAGCATGGCGGGTAGATCTTTGGAGACGACATACAGCCGAGCCCGCGTGGGGTCCACCGCTGCTCCACCCCAGTTGGCACCGCCATTGTTGCCCGGCATCTGAACGGTGTTGCGCGTCGTCGGCGGGGTAAACAGGCCTTCATTGCGCGCGCTCAGCAGATCGTCGCGGAACTTGGCGCGATCCTCGGGCGACAGGTAGGGGCTCAAGTCATCCACGGTGAACTTCTGGCGCGAGAATGGCGGCGGCTTGGTGGGAAAGGGCTGGGTAGGCGCCAACTTCTCACCCGGCATGCCATTCTGCGGCACGGGCCGTTCTTCAATGGGCCACACCGGCTCGCCGGTGACGCGGTTGAAGACCCAGACAAAGCCCTGCTTGCTGACCTGCGCCACCGCATCGATCGTCTTGCCCCCGGTACGGAGCGTCACCAGTTTTGGAGCAGTCGCATCGTCGTAGTCCCAGATATCGTGGTGGACCATCTGGAAGTGCCAGATGCGCTTGCCCGTGCGGGCGTCCAGGGCCAGAATCGAATCGCTGAACAGGTTGTCGCCCGTCCGGTCCACGCCATAGAAGTTGTACTTGGCGCTGGCCGTGGGTGCGTAGAGGATGCCGCGCTTCTCATCGATCGACATTTCGCCCCACACGTTGGCCCCGCCCACGGTCTTCCAGGCATCCTTGGGCCAGCTCTCGTAGCCGAACTCGCCCGGATGGGGAATCGTGTGGAAGGACCAGACCTGCTTGCCGGTCCGGACATCAAACGCGCGAATGTCACCGGGTGCGGAGCCGTAGCCCTGGTTGGTGGCGGAGCCGAGAATGATCAGGTCTTCAAACACCCGCCCCGGCGTGATCGATTGCACCAGCGCGATGGCCTTCGGGTCGCGGCCCAGGCCTTCCTTCAAGTCCACGCTGCCTTGACGGCCAAAGCTGGGAATCACTTTACCCGTGCGGGCATCGATGGCGCGCAGTGTGTGGTTGGCGCAGTAGAGCAAGCGGCGGTCCGTGCGGTCTTTGCTCTCCCAATAGTTGATGCCGCGATTGGTGATCACCTTCAGGTTCGGCTCCGGTGCGGAGGCCCAAAGCTCCTTGCCGGTCGCCGCGTCCAGCGCGACGATGGAGCTATTCTTGGCCATCACATACAGGCGTCCGTCCACCATGATGGGGTTGAAGAAGTACTTGTTTGAATCTCCAGTGGGGTAAAGCCAGGCGCGTTCCAGGCGCGTGACGTTGGACCGGTTGATCTGCGCGAGCGACGAGTATTGCGCCGCATCCGAAGCGCCGCCATAGTCGCGCCAACTGGCATGATCCTGGGCACTGGCGGGCGCGGTGAGCAGCCAAGCCCCAATGAACAAGAGGCCCTGCCCGCGGCGGGTTCCCTGGTGAAGCAAGCGATGAAGCAGCACGATTCTCCTTGACTGCGGTCCCGCGCCGGATGCGGGCCGGTTTCACGATGGTATCGAGAGAGCCCGGCCACTGTCGAATAGGGGCACGAATGGTGGGCGGATGCGAGCTCTGCCGGGACGATTTGCGAAACTGGAGAGGCACTGCCATGAGCACCACCCTCTCGTTCACTTATCTCGACGTCGCCAAGATGATTGACCATTCGCTGCTCAATCCCACGCTGACGTCCGATGCCCTGGCCGACGGCATCGAACTGGCACTGCGCTACGACGTCGCCAGCATCTGCATTCTGCCGTACGCGTTGAAAGCCTGTGCCGAGAAAGCCAAGGGCTCAAACGTGCGCGCCAGCACCACCATCGGCTTTCCGCATGGTGGCCACCGCATGTCGATCAAGCTGGCGGAGACGCGCCAGGCGCTGGCCGATGGCGGCGAGGAACTGGACATGGTGGTGAACATCAGCCAGGTGCTGAGCGGCCACTGGGATTACGTCCGCGATGAGATCTATGCCATCACCACGGAAACCCACGCCGCCGGGGCCAAGGTGAAGGTGATCTTCGAGAACGCCTACCTGCAGGACGAACACAAGATCCGCCTGTGCGAGATCTGCTCGGAGGTGGGTGCCGATTGGGTGAAGACCTCCACCGGCTACGCGCCCACCGGGGCCACGGACGAAGATCTCATTCTCATGCGCAAGCACTCGGCCCCGCACGTTGAGGTGAAAGCGGCCGGCGGCGTGCGTGATCTGGATGCGTTGCTGCGTGTGCGGGCGCTGGGCGTCACCCGTGCCGGAGCCACGCGCACGGCCCAGATGCTGGATGACGCGCGGGTGCGGTTGGGTCTGGACCCGATCGGCGGAAGTGCCGTCAGCACGCCCGGCGGCTATTAAACGGCGCTACTTTTCTTTGAGGGCAGTGGCTGTGCAAGCCGTCGCTTTGCGCACCGGGTTGCAACGCACGTTGCCTTTGTCGAAGCTCACCGAATAGCCGGATGATGCCTTGTAGTCGAACGGGTAATCCGTGCTCAACAGCTGGGCACCACCGGCCATTGCCGCATCGCGGCGGGTCGAGTTGCCTTCGCGGACGGCGCGGGCTCCGCCGTCGGTCATGGTGCGGACCAGGTAGCCTTTCGCCACCACTTCCCTGATCTTGGGATCGGTGGCGTTGTTCATCTTCACAAACGCAGCGTCGGGCGTGCCGGGCGTTGAGTTGGTGAACATCACCCGGCCTTCGAGCGTTGGGTGCCCGGCAGTGTAGAGCGGCGTGGCCCGCTCCTGGTCGAGCAGGAAGATCACCTTGCCGCGCGCGGCGTCGAGCGTGGGCCAGCCGGTGGTCAATACCGCTTCCTCCAGCGTCTTATGCGCACCCCGCACGTTGTCCGGCGTGATCAACTTCTCGGCTGGAAACACGCCGCGGATCTCGGCGTCCAAGGCCTCCATGGTGGCGGCGGTCAGCATGCCCGGGCCGGGTGCGGCTCCGGGCGCGGGGCTGCGATCTTTGTTCTCCACCAGGATGAAGATGGGCAGATGTCCGGGATGCGCATCGGACCACTTGTGGATGGCCGACAAGCAGTCCGTGAAGGGCTGGCAGTTGCTGCGGTAGTCGATGTCCTGCACGTGGACCACCTTGAAGCCGGGCTTCTTCATGACGCCCGCCGGGTCAAACGGCGGGTCTGGCGGCAAGTTGGCCTTGGCCACTAGCGACGGCCCTTTGGGCTCAGCAAAGCGGCCCCCTTCGGGATCCTGGTAGACGTCGAACTCGAACTGGCGCACGCCCTGGTTCAACTGGACCTCCAGCGGCGGGTGCCGGTAATCCAGCGCCTCGGCGGCTTGCGGGTTGGCCTGCTTCAGCCGTGCAGCTTCACTCGGTGCCAGGCCCAAGTGGTAGCTGTTGTGCGTGCCGATCAATTGAATGTCGGTCAGCCGTAGCGGCTGCTGGGCCAGCGCGGGAAGAGCGAGTAGGGCAAGTACGAAAAGGAGCATCTCTACGAGAGTAGAGGAACGATGTTGGAGGTTGATGAATTTCCGGAAACTCGCGCCACCGATTGTGGGGCTAGACGGCCCCGAGGCCCGGTCCACGCAGTGACGTTGTCCGCATCGCACCGTCGGTCACCTTGAAGATACCCGGGAACTTTGCTTCCCAAGGCCGGTTGGCCACCGGCACGTACTGGCGGGCATTCGCCTCAATGCCGGTGACGCCGGGTACATGCGCCGCCAAGCCCACGGAATGGATCAGCGCGGCACCGGGGCAGGTCAGGTCCTGCACACAGGTGAACATCCGGTACTTCTTCGCCGCCGCTGCCATCAACATCGCTTGCGTCTGGCCCTTGCAAGCCTTCAGCGCCACGCCGGTGTAGCCCATATCGCGAGCCAACAGCAGCGTTTCCAGATCCACCAGCGATTCATCGATCACCACCGGTCGCAGCTTGGCGGCTTCATGCATCACATTCGCGCGGTCGGCCTTCAGGTCGCGGCGCGTGGGCTGTTCCACGTATTGCACCTTGTCGAACAGCTGTGGCGCGCGCTCCTTGATCTGGCGCAGGAAGTCCAGGAAGTAGGCGATGTTCGGACAGTTTTCGTTGAAGTCCAGGCAATAGGTCTTGTTGCCCGCGACGCGGTCAATGCGGACCACCCGTTCGACGTCGGCCGCCAGGTTGCCGCCATTGAGCTTGATCTTCAGGTGCGTCAGGCCGTTGTAGGCAATCCAATCGGGCAGCGTCTCCGGCAGGCCGTCGTTGAGCCGGGTCTTGAGATCGGAGGCTTCAATCGCATCACCGGCGCCGACCGAATGGTAGAGCGACACTTGCGGCTTGGGCTTCAGCAGGATGGCCTGGTGCAGGCGCTCACCTTTGAAGTCCGGCCCCAGGTAGGCAGACAGATCGCGTGGCAGGCAGTCCGGCCCGTAGCACTGGTAGATGCTGCGCCCCAGCAGCTTGCCGTAGGCATCATGGACGGCCGCGTCGAACGGACTTAACGTAACCAGCACGGCCAGCTTGGGAATTGCTGGTGCGGCCTTCAAGCAGGCTGGCTCCACTTGGACGCCCAGGTCGATGGGGTGGCCGTACTCACGATGGCCTTCATAGACGGTCTTGATGGCGGTCGCCAGCGTCCGCATCTCACCCAGCGTGACGTCATAGGGTTTGCCCGGGTAGGCCCAGACGTTGCCCATCGACATCGATCCGAAGCCCTTCTGCCGCTTGCCATCGCGGGTGCGGACCGTCACTTCGACGTTCAGCATCGTTACCCGGTCCACTGTCTTTCCGCCGAACTGGTAGGGCGCTCGGTAGAGGAAGTCCTCAAACTTCATCTCCACCGTCTCAATGGCGATCTCCACCGGCTTGGGAGCCGCTTGGATGTAGGGGGCCGCCAGCGGTGCGGCAAGCAGAGTTCGGCGAGTCATGAGCACTAGAAGAGCTTATCGCGCGTTCAGCTCCTCGCCGCGGTCGGCCAGCCTGACCAGCAGTGAAAGGAGCACCGCCAAACCCACGGCAAAGCCTGACAAGTGCCATACATGAGCCTTCAGCCAAGCCCCGGCATTGTGCCCCAGCTGCAAGCCCAGCCACGCCAGCGCCAGATAGTGGGGCAGTCGCGCCGCGGCAATCACCGCCAGAAACTTCCCACGCGAGACACCAAAGACCGCCGTGCAGAACACCGGGATCTTCATCGGGAGCGGAATCGGCAGCAGCGCGGGGATGAACACCGTCACCAGGCCGTAGCGCACAAACCACTTGCGCCAGATAAGCCCGCGACCGTCGCGCGTGTGCTTGTCCAGATAGGCCTCGCCCCCTTTGCGCGCCAGCGAAAACAAAATGGCATTGCCCACAAACGATCCGACAAAGGCGGCTGCGGCCGCCCACCAGGCCGTCTCCGGCCGCAGGACCGCCATCAATAGCAGCGTCGCATCCACACCGCCCGGCAGCGGCACGCCCGCCGAATCGATCAAAGCCATCGCCAGTAATCCCAGCGGCCCCAACGCCACCAGGAAGTCCACTAACTTACGCATTCCAATCCTTCGTCCCGGCGTTGCCGGAGAAATCCGTCCCGGCATCGCGAGGGCCGCTGACACTTGCGTCGCTCCCGGCGCTCAGCATTGTCAGCAGTGCCGCCTCGTCCAGCACCGTGACGCCCAGTTCCCGCGCTTTGTCGAGCTTTGAGCCTGCCTCCTCACCCGCCACCACCAAATGAGTTTTCTTGCTCACGGAGCCGGAGACTTTGCCTCCGGCATTCTCGATCATTTCCTTGGCCTGTTCCCGTGAGAGCGTCGGCAGCGTTCCGGTCAACACCACCGTCTTGCCCGTCAATGGACCCACCGTCACCGTCCGTGCCTCTTCGGTAAACCGTAGGCCCGCCGCGCGCAGCCGTTCGATCAGGTCCTGATTGCGCGGCTCGTCAAAGAAGCGGCGGAGCGATTGCGCCACCTTGGGCCCCACCTCTTCAGCGGTCTGCAGCGCGGCCACGTCGGCTTTGGCGATCTCATCCAGTGACCCAAACGTGCGGGCCAGAATTTGCCCCGTCCGCTCACCCACAAAGGCGATGCCCAGGCCATTGATCAGCCGCGCGAGCGGCTGCTGGCGCGTTCCGGCGATGTTCGTGATGATCCGCGCCGCGCTCTTCTCGCCCATGCGGTCGAGGGCCAGCAGTTGTTCCAGCGTCAACTGATACAGATCCGCGAGACTGCGAACCAAGCCCTGCGCCACCAACTGCTCCACCAGCGCCTCGCCCATCCCATCAATGTCCATCACGCTACGGCTGGCAAAATGCAGAATCGATTCCTTCAGCCGCGCCGGGCAACTGGAATTCAGGCACCGGTGGGCCACCTCGCCTTCGGCCCGCGCCACGTGGCTGCCGCAAACCGGGCACAGCGCGGGCATCACAAATTCGCGCCGCAATGCCCCCGGTGTCTTCACGCGGACTACTTTGGGGATCACATCGCCCGAACGCTCAATCACGATCGTGTCGCCGATCTGCAAACCCAACCGCGCGATCTCATCCTCGTTGTGCAAGGTTGCGCGCGACACCACCACGCCGCTGACATTGACGGGTGCCAGCGCCGCCACTGGTGTCAGGACGCCCGTACGGCCCACTTGCACCAGAATGTCTTCCAGCACGGTCTCCGCCTGCCGGGGTGGGTACTTGAAGGCGATCGCCCAACGCGGAGCCTTTGCTGTCCAGCCCAGCCGCTGCTGCTGGTCCACCGAGTTCACCTTGGCCACCACGCCATCGATCTCAAAGGGCAGGGAATCGCGGCCCGCATCCCACCGGCGGATGAATTCCAGCAGCGCCTCCACATCCGTGCATCGCGCCCGGTTGGGGTTCACCTTAAAGCCGAGTTGCTCCAGCGTCTCCAGCGACTCCCAATGCGTGGGGCAGCCAAACTGTCCGTTGATCAGGTAGAAGTACGCGTAGTAATCCAATTGCCGAGCGGCGGTGATGGTGGGGTCCAGCACGCGGAGCGATCCGGCAGCGGAGTTGCGCGGGTTCGCATAGCGTGGCAAGGCCGCCTCGTCACGTTCCTGGTTTAAGCGTTCAAAGGCGGCGTTTGGCATTACGACTTCGCCGCGGGCCTCAAAGGCTGGCAGCATCGTGTTTGCGCGCAGCGGGATCGATCGGATGGTGCGAGCGTTCTCGGTGACCTCCTCGCCCTCCTCGCCATCGCCGCGCGTTACCGCCTGCGCCAGTTGACCGTCGCGATAGTGGACGGCCATCGACAGGCCATCCAGCTTCAGTTCCGCCACGTACTCAAACGGCTCGCCGGCCAGCAGTTCGCGGACCCGCCGGTCGAAGTCGCGCAGTTCACCCTCGTTCAGCGCATTGTCCAGCGACAACATCGCCGTCGAGTGCCGCACCTTGGTGAAACCCTCGCGCGGCTTGCCGCCGACGCGCTGCGTGGGGGAATCGGCACTGATGAGGTCCGGCTGCTGTTCTTCCAGCGCCTTCAAGTTCCGCATCAGCGCGTCGTACTCGGCGTCGGAGACCTCTGGCTGGTCCAGCACGTAGTACAAATGCTCGTGCCGCCGCAGCTGCTGGCGTAGCTCTTCGACCTGGGCGCGGATGGAGGGGGTGGACAAGACTGGTACCGGACGAACTAAGGTAGTAAGAGACATTGTACCCAGCCGCCCTGATCTATAACCCTTTCGCTGGCCGTTTGCGCCGAGATCCCTGGCTATTGGAGGCCGTCCTCCGCCGGTTGGGTGATGGCGTTCGCGCTTTGCCCACCACCGGGCCCAACATGGCCGGTGATCTCGCGCGTGAGGCCATCGCCAATGGCGCGCAACGCATTTACGCCTTCGGTGGCGATGGCACCGTCAATGAGGTGGCCAACGGCATGATCGGCTCCCAGGTGGCGCTCGGTGTGTTGCCGGGGGGCACGGCGAACGTGCTGGCCGTCGAGTTGGGCATTGGCACCCGCGTGCGGCGTGCCGCTGACCGGATGTCGCAGCTAAAGGCCCGGCGCATTCCCTTGGGCAAGTACACCGATGGGCAGGGCAAGTCGCGCCACTTCCTGCTGATGGCGGGCTTGGGGTTGGATGCTCAGATTGTCCACACCATCAATCCCACGCTGAAGAAGCAGTTGGGCAAGGTGGCCTACTGGTTCGGCGGCTTTGGTGCGGTGTGGCGGCGATTGCCGGAATTCGATGCCCGCCTGGATGGCCAGCCCGTCAAGCGAGCTTCGTTTGCACTGGTGGCCAAGGTCCGCAATTATGGTGGCGATCTCGAGATCGCGCGGCAGGTGCGCATCGACCAGGAAGAGTTCGAGGTGCTGCTGTTTGAGGGCGAATGGGCGTACCGCTATCTCCGCTACTTTTCGGGTGTCTTGTTGAACTGCCTGCCCGGCATGAGCGGCGTGACCGTGGCGCGCGCCCGCCGCATCGAGCTGGGGCCCGGAGCGCCGGCACAGATCGATGGCGAAGCCTGGGGCCATCTGCCGGCCACCATCGAGACCGTACCTGATGCGCTCAGCCTGCTGATCCCTGATACTTACCGGTAGATGCCTTTTCTTCCGCTGCCCGATCCGTGGCTGGTCATCATTGCGCTGATCTGCGCCGTCGCTCCGTTGCTGTCGCTGCTGGTGGGCAGCGAAATGGGGGCGCCACGCCGGTCCACGGGACGCAGTGCCGCCATCACGGCCTTGGTGCTGATGGCCCTGTGGGCGGGCGGGCGCTATCTGGCCTACGCGCGCGCCATCGCCGTGCTGGATTCGCGGATGTATGACCGCCAGACACCCAAGCGTGTCGCCGCCATCCCCAACCGGTGGAATCCGCTGGCTTGGCGGGGCTTGGTGGAGACCGAGAAGTTCACGCGCGAAGTTCCCGTGGAGCTGTGGCGGGATTTTGATCCGGACGCTGGCCGCACGCACTATCCGCCCGATGACCTGGAGGCGGTCCAGTCACTGGAAGCCAGTGAAGCCTACATCCGTGCCCGGAGCCGGATGCAATGGCCCGTGACGCAAGTGATCCCCGGTGAGCAGATGCGTGAGATCACGCGCTATGACCTGGCCACCGGTGTCGAGGTGCGGCTGCTGGTGCCCAATCGCCCCGGAGCTCCGGCGGTGGTGCCGGCGCCTCAAGTTCCTGATGCGGCGAAGTGACGACAACTGTCATCACACCATCCCGTACTTGTGGATACCATACGTCGCATGCATGAGGACTTTGGCACACCCAACACCCAAGAAGAAAAAGTAGAGAGCCTGCTTCATCTCTACATCGATGGCGGACTTCCGCGCCGCGAGATGATCCAACGCCTGACGCGGCTGGTGGGTGGCTCAGCCGCCGCCATGGCGACGCTGGAGACGGCCGGGTTGGCGCAAGTCAATCCCGGTGCCTGCCCGGCCGGCATCCAGGTGACGGAGAACGATCCCGCCATCCAGTGGCAGGACGTCACCTTTCCCGGGGGGCGGCAACGT